>NZ_JBEOSB010000003.1:102305-227655 GCF_040302705.1 Streptomyces sp. NPDC097640 | reverse complement strand
CACGCCCCCGCCGGGCCACGCCCCCGCCGGGCCACGCCCCCGCCGGGCCACGCCCCCGCCGGGCCACGCCCCCGCCGGGCCACGCCCCCGCCGGGCCACGCCCCCGCCGGGGCGCGGCCCGGAGTTGGGTTCGCGGTCGGGTTGTCGTTCGGCCCGGACGCCTCCGGGGGCCAGGGGGCGGGGCCCCATGGTTCGGGAAGGGGCGGGTTGGGGACAGGCTCGCCGCAGGCGCGACAATGGGGGCGCCGTCGTAGCCGGACCCGCCGAGGAGAAACCAGCCGTGACCCGATCCGTGACCGCCCGCGTGCCCGCGAAGGTCAATGTCCAGCTCGCGGTGGGCGGCCTCAGGCCGGACGGCTTCCACGACCTGGCGAATGTCTTCCTGGCCGTGGGGCTGTACGACGAGGTGACGGCCACCCCGGCCGACGAGCTGCGGATCACCGTCTCCGGCGCGGACGCGCACCACGTGCCGCTGGACCGCACCAACCTCGCCACCCGCGCCGCCCTCGCGCTGGCCGCGCGCCACGGCGTCGAGCCGCGGGTGCATCTGCACATCGCCAAGGACATCCCCGTCGCGGGCGGCATGGCGGGCGGCAGCGCGGACGCCGCCGGCGCGCTGGTGGCGTGCGACGCGCTGTGGGGGACGGCGGCGTCGCGCGCCGAGCTGCTGGAGATCTGCGCAGAGCTGGGCAGCGACGTGCCGTTCAGCCTGGTGGGCGGCGCGGCCCTGGGCCGCGGGCGGGGCGAGCTGCTGACCCCGCTGGAGACCGGCGGCACGTTCCACTGGGCGTTCGCCGTCGCCGAGGGCGGCCTGTCCACCCCTGCCGTCTACCGCGAGTGCGACCGGCTGCGCGCCGCCGGCGGCCAGGGGGCCACGGTGGACGACGTACCGGACCCCGAGCCGTCCGCGGCGCTCCTGGAGGCGCTGCGCACCGCGGACGCGAGCGCGCTCGCCGCCGCCGTGACCAACGACCTCCAGGCCGCCGCGCTGTCGCTGCGGCCCGCCCTGGCCGACACGCTGCGCGCGGGCACCGACGCGGGCGCGCTCGCCGCGCTGGTGTCCGGCTCGGGCCCGACCTGCGCCTTTCTCGCCGAGGACGCGGAGGGGGCCGCCGCCGTGGCGAAGGCCCTGGCCGCCTCGGGCACCTGCCGTGCCGTACGGGTGGCCACGGGGCCCGCGGCGGGGGCGACCGTCGTCCCCGCCACCCCCTGACGCGCGCTACCCGCCGATGATCAGCAGGTTGATCAGCCAGGCGATGCCGAGCGCCACGAGCGCCGCGCCCCACACCACGCGGCCGAGCACGCGCGGGGAGAAGGCGCCCCAGGTGCCGGCCAGCGCGGCGACCAGCGAGGTGTAGACGGCGACGTAGACGATCGTGTCCTGGCCGGTGTCGGTGCAGATGAAGCGGGTGTCGCCCATGCCGCACTCGGACCCGGCGGACATCGTGATCATGGGGAGGAACATCAGGGTCAGCCCGGCGCCCAGCCACACCACCCCGACCGCCACCGCCCGGACGGCCCTCAGTCTGCGTTCCGCCCGCCGCTGGACGGCGGCCCGCGCCGCCTCGGCCAGCCTCATCTCGGCCAGCTCCTGCTCCAGGTCCGCCTCGACCGTCCCCGCAGCCGTCCCCGCACCGGCCCACAGGCTCCTCGCGTGATCCATGGCAGAGGACGCTAGGAGCGAGATCATCCGCGGGACATCCGTACAGATACTCAGGCGAGGTACTTACCGCGGACGGCTGCGTGCCCGGACCGCTTCGCACGGCGACTACGCTGGGATGCCGATCGATCCGCGTACAGGAGTGTGATGGCCACCAACTTGGTCAACGTCGAAACCGTCGGCAAGGTGTACGGCACCCGGGCGCTGCTGGACGGCGTCTCCCTCGGGGTGAACGAGGGCGACCGGATCGGCGTCGTCGGCCGCAACGGTGACGGCAAGACCACCCTGATCCGGATCCTCGCCAAGCTGGAGCCCGCCGACACCGGCCGCGTCACCCACGCCGGGGACCTGCGGCTCGGCGTGCTCACCCAGCACGACTCGCTCGACCCCGCCGCCACCGTCCGCCACGAGGTCATCGGCGATCTCGCCGACCACGAGTGGGCGGGCGACGCCAAGATCCGGGACGTGCTGACCGGGCTGTTCGGCGGGCTCGACCTGCCGGGCTTCCCGCAGGGCCTGGACACCGTCATCGGCCCGCTCTCCGGCGGCGAGCGCCGGCGGATCGCGCTCGCCAAGCTGCTCATCGCCGAGCAGGACATGGTCGTCCTGGACGAGCCGACCAACCACCTCGACGTCGAGGGCATCTCCTGGCTGGCCGGCCATCTGCGGGCGCGCCGCTCGGCGTTGGTGGTGGTCACCCACGACCGCTGGTTCCTGGACCAGGTCTGCACCCGGATGTGGGATGTGCAGCGCGGTGCGGTGCACGAGTACGAGGGCGGCTACAGCGACTACGTGTTCGCGCGCGCCGAGCGGGAGCGCATCGCCGCCACCGAGGAGGCCAAGCGGCAGAACCTGGTCCGCAAGGAGCTGGCCTGGCTGCGCCGCGGCGCCCCGGCCCGCACCAGCAAGCCGCGGTTCCGGATCGAGGCAGCGAACGCGCTGATCGCGGATGTGCCGCCGGCCCGCGACTCCGCGGAGCTGATGAAGTTCGCGAACTCGCGCCTGGGCAAGACCGTCTTCGATCTGGAGAACGTGACCGTCCAGGCCGGTCCGAAGGTGCTGCTGAAGCATCTGACCTGGCAGCTGGGCCCCGGCGACCGGATCGGCCTGGTGGGCGTGAACGGCGCGGGCAAGACCTCGCTGCTGCGGGCCATGGCCGAGGCGGCCGCCAGCGACGGCGAGCGGCAGCCGGCCGCCGGCCGGGTGGTGGTCGGCCGGACGGTCAAGCTGGCGTATCTCTCGCAGGAGGTCGCGGAGCTGGACCCGGCCTTGCGGGTGCTGGAGGCCGTGGAGCAGGTGCGGCAGCGCGTCGACCTGGGCAAGGGGCGGGAGATGACCGCCTCCCAGCTGTGCGAGAAGTTCGGCTTCACCAAGGAGAAGCAGTGGACGCCGGTCGGCGACCTCTCCGGCGGTGAGCGGCGCAGGCTCCAGATTCTGCGGCTGCTCATGGACGAGCCGAATGTGCTGTTCCTCGACGAGCCGACCAACGACCTCGACATCGAGACGCTGACCCAGCTGGAGGATCTGCTCGACGGGTGGCCGGGCTCGCTCGTGGTGATCAGCCACGACCGGTACTTCATCGAGCGGACGACGGACCGGGTCCTCGCGCTGCTGGGCGACGCGGCCCTGCGGATGCTGCCGCGCGGCGTCGACGAGTACCTGGAGCGGCGGCAGCGCGCCCAGGCCGCCGCCGCGGCACCGGCGGCCGCGGCGATTTCCCGCCAGAAGGCCGCGGAACAGTCGGGCGCGGGGCAGAAGTCGGCGGCCGAGCAGCGCGCCGCGAAGAAGGAGCTCCAGAAGATCGAGCGGCGTCTGGACCGCATCGGCGAGCAGGAGGCGGAGCTGCACGAGCGGATCGCCGAGCACGCCACGGACTTCGCGAAGGTCGCGGAGCTCGACGCGCGGCTGCGGGAGTTGACGGCGGAGCGGGAGGAACTGGAGACCAGCTGGCTGGAACTCGCCGAGGACGTCTAGCGGACATCTCGCGGACGCCTGGCGGGGCGCACGGCCGACGCCGCCCCGCGGCGGTGTGTGAAGGCGGTGTGGACAAGGGCAACGGTCGCGTCACGGGCCGGTCTCAGCTGTTCGATGAGGCTGAGACCGGCCCTTGGCCTGATAGCACCGGGTGATAGAAAGAACTCCCGCTTGCCTGCCGCTCACTGGCGGGTTGCGTGTCCGATTCGCTCCTTCCTGGTGGGCTTTGAACCCCGGGATCGCGGGGGAGGCCGATCGGCTCACGGACCCGCGCTCTAAGGACAATCCGATGTCACAGCCGCCTCCGCCGCCCAATCAGCCGCCGCAGGGTGGCTTCGGCGCACCGCAGAACCCGTCATACGGCTATCCGCAGCAGCCCCCGGGCACCCCGCCCGCCCCGGGCTACGGCTATCCGCAGGCGCCGGGCCAGCCGCCGCAGGCTCCCCAGACCCCGCCGCCGCCCCCGCCCGGACCGCCCCAGACTCCTCCTCCGTCGGCCATGCCGCAGACGCCCCCGCAGGGCGCCGGCGGTTACGGCTATCCGCAGCCGCAGTCCGTGCACGCGCAGCCGACGCAGGTCGGCATGCCCGCGCCGCAGTTCCCCTCCGGGCAGCAGCCGCAGTACGGATACCCGCCCCAGGCCCCGTACCCGGGCGGCATGCCGGGCGCGCCGGGCGGCCAGGGCGGCGGCAACCAGTCCAAGCAGCGCATGATGATCATCATCAGCGCGGTGGTCGCGGTCGCGCTGATCGTCGTCGGCGGCATCTTCTTCGCCACCAAGGGCGACGGCGGTGGCGACGAGCAGGCCAAGGACAAGGACAAGGACAAGAAGACCAGCCAGGGCAGCAGTTCGGGGACGACGGGCGGCAAGGACGTGCCCGCGCCCGAGACCGTCCAGGGGAAGCTGCTCAACAAGATCGACATGCCGAAGGTGAAGGACCAGATCACCACCGAGGGCATGTGGGTCACCGACGACACCTTCGTGAAGGCCGATGTCTACAAGATCGTCGGCTATCCGCTGGACGGCGGGGACCCGAAGTGGACCATCCCGCTGGCGGGTCAGGTCTGCTGGTCCTCGGCCCACCTCACCGAGGACGGCCTGACCACGGTCCTCTTCCAGGAAGCCAAACCCTCTAAGGCAGACAAGTACCCCTCCTGCACGGAGGTCGGGCTGTTCGACCTGAAGAACGGCAAGATGCTCTGGCAGCGGCATCTGAACGACGGCGACCGGAAGATGCGCTTCGACGAGGTGACCCTCGGCGGCGGCACCGTCGCCGCGGGCGGCACCAGCGGCGGCGCGGGCTGGTCGATCGAGGGCAAGGTGCTGTGGAAGCCGCAGCCCGGCGAGCAGTGCTCGGACGACGGCTACGCGGGCGGCGGCGACAAGCTGATCGCGGTGCGGCGCTGCGGTCAGTACGACAACCCGCAGCTGACGGTGGAGACGCTGAACCCGAAGACGGGCACGGTGAAGTCCACCTACAAGGTCTCCTCGGGCCTGGACTACGTCCATGTGGCGTCCACCGACCCGCTGGTCATCGGCCTCGACGCGGGTGACTCCACGGGCGCCTCGGTCTCCGACTTCCTGACGATCGACGACAGCGCCAAGGTCGGCAAGGTCATCAGCAAGATCTCCACGGAGGGCGGCAAGTACGTCGCCGACTGCGAGACGACCGACGTCGAGGGCTGCAAGCTGATCGCCATCAGCAAGTCGGCGAACGCGCTGTACATGGGGTCGGAGGACCGCCGCAGCGCGGCGGAGGGCACCACGGCGAACGAGGTCGTCGCCTTCAGCCTGGAGACCGGCAAGGCGATCGGCAAGGCGGACGGGGTCGAGCGCGCGGCGCTGACCCCGCTGGGCCTGGACAAGGACGGCTTCGTCATCGCCTACCAGGAGTCCACCTACTCCGCGGGCGGCGCGGTCTGGCGGATCGACCCCAAGTCCTACAAGAAGGACAAGCTGCTTCAGAACGAGGCCACCGCGCACGACATGGAGTCCAACTTCAGCGCGGAGTACGACGAGATCGCCTACGCGAACCAGCGGCTCTACATGAGCGACCGCTACGCCACCAAGCCCAGCAGCAGCTATGACGCGAACGACCCGCTCGCCGTGATCTTCGGCGCGGGCAGCTGATCGGCACCCAGGCCCCAGGCCCAGTCGCGGCCGGCCACGGCGGCCCCGCCCGTACGCACCGTACGGGCGGGGCCGCCTCCGTTGTCGGCCGGTGCCCGCATCGGTCCGATTCGGACGCCAAGTAGATGTCAAGTAGGCGCGAATGGCCGGGATTTCGGCATTCCGGGGGGCTTCTTCCGGGTAAGGGGCGCACAACGTCGAACAAGCGTGTAGCTTCCCGGGGGCAAGGGATTCCAGGGCCCCGGCGCGGGGCCTGACGGGCGAGGGGGTGCTTGGCGCGGACGGCGGCACTGAGCGGTCCGGGAGCGGCCGGGACTTCGTTCCGACGCGGATGGGGGGAGCCCATGGGCGTGCGACTCATGGTGGTCGATGACCACCGGCTGCTCGCCGAGGCGCTCGCCTCGGCGCTGAAGCTGCGCGGGCACCGGGTGCTCGCGGCGGCCGCGCCGTGCGCGGGGGCGGCGGAGCTGGTGGTGAGCCGGGCGCCGGAGGTGTGTCTGCTGGGCACGGCTGCGCCCGCCGAGCCCGGCGCCTTCGAACCGGTCGTACGGATAAAGAAGGAGCGGCCGCAGGTGGCCGTGGTGGTGCTCGGCCCGGTGCCGAGCCCGCGCGGCATCGCGGCCGCGTTCGCGGCCGGGGCGTCCGGCTATGTGCGCCATGACGAGCGCATCGAGGGCGTCGAGCGGGCGATGGTGAAGGCGCGGGCGGGGGAGGCCGCCGTGGCGCCGCAGCTGTTACAGGGCGCGTTCGCCGAGCTGCTCAACCCGGCGGCGCAGCCGGACGACGAGGGCTCCCGGCTGCTGCGGATGCTCACCCCCCGCGAGGTCGAGGTGTTGATGCGGGTCGCGGACGGCGAGGACACCAGGCTGATCGCCGCGGGCATGGGGATCGCGCCCAGCACGGCGCGCACCCATGTCCAGCGGGTGCTGATGAAGCTGGGGGTGGGGTCCCGGCTGGAGGCGGCGGCCCTGGCGGCGCGCACGGGGCTGCTGGAGCGGGCGGCTACGCACCAGCACGAGCACCAGACGCCGCCGTCGCCGTAGCGCCGCCGTCGCCGTGCCGCCGCCGTCGCCGTAGCGCCCGTGCCGCCGTGGCTCAGCCGCCGCCCGCGTTCGGACCCTCCCCCGGCGCCTCGGCAGTGGTGTGCGGCGCGGCGGCGGGCCGCAGCCTCAGCCAGAGCAGGAAGAGCAGCCCGACCACGAGCATGCTCACGCCCGTCCAGAGGTTGATGTTGATGTTCTGGGCCTTCTTCAGGTCCGCCTCCGAGACGGTGATCCCCGCGATGGTGACCAGGATTCCGTAGATCACGAACAGCCCGCCGATGATCCTCCGTACGTCGAAGAGCCGGGCCGCGGTCGCGGACTTCTCCTCCAACTCCTCGACCCGGCGCTGGTACTCGTACTCGTCACTCATGACGTATGAGGCTCCGATCGGCGAGTCGTATCGAGGGTCAGAGGGAGGTCAGAGGGAGATCAGAGGGAGGTCAGAGGGAGAACGGGACGTAGCACAGCGCCGCCAGCACGATCGCGCCCCAGCCCAGCAGGGCCGGCCGGCGGTACCAGGCCTCGTCGCCGGCCGCAGGGGGCTCGGCCATGCCGGGGGAGGTGGTCCCGTAGACCAGCCCGGCCAGTGACTCCACCGGCTTGGGCGCGGTGAACAGCGAGACGGTCACCATCACCACCCCGCCGAACACGAACGCCACGATCGCCGAGACGAAGTTGGCCCCCTGGTCGCTGGGGATCGAGATCACATGCCCCTTGTAGAGCCAGAAGTAGTTGATCATCGCGGCCACGGTCCCGGACAGCAGCCCCCAGAACCCGGCCGCGGGCGTGGCCCGCCGCCAGAACATGCCGATGATGAAGACGCAGAACAGCGGCACGTTGAAGAACGAGAACAGGGTCTGGAGATAGTTCATGATGTTGCTGAACGAGGAGGCGATGAACGCCGTCCCCATGCCGCCCAGCACGCCGATCGCCGTCACCACGCGCCCGGTGAGCAGGTAGTACCCGTCCGGGCGGCCCGTCTTCACATACGCCGCCCAGATGTCGTTGGTGAACACGGTGTTGAAGGACGAGACATTGGCCGCCATGCCCGCCATGAACGCGGCGAGCAGCCCGGTCACCGCGACGCCCAGCACGCCGTTGGGCAGCAGATCGCGCATCAGCAGCGGGATCGCGTCGTTGTACTGGAGCCCGCTCTTCTCGGTGCCCAGGCCCGGCTCGACGACCAGCGCGATCAGCCCGGGGACGACCACGATCAGCGGGATGAACATCTTGGGGTAGGCGGCGATCAGCGGGGTGCGCTGGGCGGCCGAGAGGTTTCTGGCGGACAGTGCCCGCTGCACCTCGGCGAAGTTGGTGGTCCAGTAGCCGAAGCTGAGGCAGAAGCCGAGGCCGAGCACGATGGTCAGCCAGTTGGCGCCCAGCGGGTTCTCGGAGCCGATGCCGGTGCCGCCCCAGGCGGAGGTGAAGTTCGGCCCGTATCGGTCGGTGAGCGCGTCGTTCAGCCCGCTCCAGCCGCCGACCCGCTTGAGACCGACGACGGTGAGCGGGATCAGGGCGGCCAGGATGACGAAGAACTGGAGCACCTCGTTGTAGATCGCCGAGGAGAGCCCGCCGAGGGTGATGTACGCCAGCACGAACAGGCCCGCGACCACGATGGCCACCCACTGCGGCCAGCCCAGCAGCGCCTCCACCACGATCGCCATCGCGTAGAGGTTGACGCCCGCGATCAGCACGGACGCCACCGAGAAGATGATCGAGCTGAGCAGGTGCGAGGAGCGTCCGTAGCGGTGCAGCAGGAACTCCGGGACCGACCGCACCTTCGAGCCGTAGTAGAAGGGCATCATCACCAGGCCGAGGAAGACCATGGCGGGGATCGCGCCGACCCAGTACCAGTGCACCGTGTACACGCCGTACTGCGCGCCGTTGGCCGCCATGCCGAGGATCTCCAGGGCGCCCAGATTGGCGGCGACGAACGCGAGACCGGTGACCCAGGCGGGCAGCGACCGGCCGGACAGAAAGAAGTCGAGGCTGGTTCTGACGCTCGCTCTGGCGGCGAATCCGACGCCCAGGACGACCGCGAAGTAGAGGACGAGAATGGAGTAGTCGAGTGCGTTGGTGGGGAGCCGGAGCCCTTCGGCCAGGTCGGTCATGAGTCGCTCGCTTCATCGCCAGAACGGAACGCACCGGAAACGTGCGGCGAAGGTATCCGAATTCTCCTGCTTTGTCCGTCCGCCTTCGCGCTCATTGACGCCGCTGTTGAGTTGTGGTTCATTGTGTTTGGTTGTGTTGAATGCAGTCGTCGGATGACAACTGGCAGTGACAGGAGTTGGCGGAGTGAAGAAGACGGCGACGCGGCTCGCGGACGGACGCGAGCTGATCTACTACGACGCGCACGACGACACGGTGCGCGACGCCGTCGACCCGCGCCCCCTGGACCCCATCGCCACCAGCTCCGAGATCCGCCACGACCGCCTGCTCGGCGACCGGGTCGCGGTCGCCTCGCACCGCCAGGGCCGCACCTACCACCCCCCGGCCGACGAGTGCCCGCTGTGCCCCTCCCGCGAGGGCCGGAACAGCGAGATCCCCGCCGCCGACTACGACGTGGTGGTCTTCGAGAACCGCTTCCCCTCACTGGCCGGGGACTCGGGCCGCTGCGAGGTCGTCTGCTTCACCTCCGACCACGACGCGTCCTTCGCCGACCTCACCCCCGAACAGGCCGCCCTGGTGCTGGAGGCCTGGACCGACCGGACGGCCGAGCTGGCCGGGCTGCCCTCCGTCGAGCAGGTCTTCTGCTTCGAGAACCGGGGCAAGGAGATCGGCGTCACCCTCGGCCATCCGCACGGGCAGATCTACGGGTATCCCTTCGTCACGCCCCGTACGCAGCTGATGCTGCGCTCGCTCGCCGAGCACCGGGAGCGCACCGGCCGGAACCTCTTCGACGACGTGGTCGCCGACGAGGTGGCCGACGGGCGGCGCATCGTGCTGGAGGGCGAGCACTGGATCGCCTTCGTGCCGTACGCGGCGCACTGGCCGTACGAGGTGCACCTGTACCCCAAGCGGCGCGTCCCCGACCTCCGCGACCTCGATGAAGGCGCGCGCACAGAGTTTCCACAGATGTATCTGGAACTCTTGCAGCGCTTCGACCGGATATTCGACGGGCGGGGTGGTGGGAAGGAAGGGGCTGGAGAGCCGCCGACGCCGTACATCGCCGCCTGGCACCAGGCGCCGTTCAGCGTGGCGGACCGCGGTGAGTTCGCGCTTCACCTCGAGCTTTTCACCATCCGCCGCACTTCCGGCAAGCTGAAGTTTCTCGCGGGTTCCGAATCCGGCATGAATGTGTTCATCAACGATGTGCCGCCGGAGGCCGCGGCCGAGCGACTGCGAGAGGTAGCGAGCGAGTGAGCAATGCGCAGCAGAAGAAGTACCTGGTCACCGGCGGTGCCGGCTATGTCGGCAGCGTGGTTGCGGCGCATCTGCTGGAGGCCGGTCACCGGGTGACCGTCCTGGACGACCTGTCCACCGGGCACCGCGTGGGGGTGCCGGAGGGCGCGGAGTTCATCGAGGGGCGCATCCAGGACGCGGCCAAGTGGCTCGACCCCTCCTATGACGGCGTGCTGCACTTCGCGGCCTTCTCGCAGGTCGGCGAGTCCGTCGTGAACCCGGAGAAGTACTGGGTCAACAACGTCGGCGGGACCACCGAGCTGCTCGCGGCGATGCGCGAGGCCGGCGTGCGCAAGCTCGTCTTCTCCTCCACGGCCGCCACCTACGGCGAGCCGGAGACGGTCCCGATCACCGAGGACGCCCCGACCTCGCCGACCAACCCGTACGGGGCCACCAAGCTCGCCGTCGACCACATGATCAGCGGGGAGTGCGCCGCGCACGGCCTGGCCGCGGTGAGCCTGCGGTACTTCAACGTCGCGGGCGCCTACGGGGCCAACGGCGAGCGGCACGACCCCGAGTCGCACCTCATCCCGCTCGTCCTCCAGGTCGCCCAGGAGCGCCGCGAGGCGATCTCCGTCTACGGCGACGACTACCCCACCCCCGACGGCACCTGCGTGCGCGACTACATCCACGTCGCCGACCTGGCCGAGGCCCATCTGCTGGCCCTGGGCGCCGCCGCCGAGGGCGAGCATCTGATCTGCAACCTCGGCAACGGCAACGGCTTCTCGGTCCGCGAGGTCATCGAGACCGTCCGCCAGGTCACCGGGCACCCGATCCCCGAGGTGACCGCCCCGCGCCGGGGCGGCGACCCGGCGGTCCTGGTGGCCTCGGCCGAGCGGGCCAAGGAGCGCCTCGGCTGGTCGCCGAGCCGCGCCGACCTGGCGGGAATCGTCGCGGACGCCTGGCGGTTCGCACAGCACATCGCACAGTAGAAGGAGAGCTGGCAAGTGAACGACAGCGTGAGCGGCCCGGACCGCGCGGTGGAGGGTTTCCGCAAGGTGTTCGGCGCCGAGCCCGAGGGCGTATGGGCGGCCCCGGGCCGGGTCAATCTGATCGGTGAACACACCGACTACAACGACGGCTTCGTCATGCCGCTCGCGCTGCCGCACACCTGTCTGGCCGCCGCCCGCGCGCGCACCGACGGGGTGCTGCGGCTGCACTCCGGGGACGCGCCCGGCGGCGTCGTCGAGCTGCGCGTGGACGACCTCGCGCCGGTCGCCGACGACGCGGGCGGCGACCGCGGCGGCTGGGCGGCCTACCCGGCGGGCGTGGTGTGGGCGCTGCGCGACGCGGGGGTGCTGTCGGGGGACGGGGCCGGCGGGGCGGATCTGCACTACACCAGCACGGTGCCGACCGGCGCGGGCCTGTCCTCGTCGGCGGCGCTTGAGGTGGTGACGGCCACCGCGCTGAACGAGCTGTACGGGCTGGGTCTCGAGCCGATGCGCATCGCCCAGCTGTGCCAGCGCGCGGAGAACGTCTTCGTGGGCGTGCCCTGCGGGATCATGGACCAGACCGCGTCCGCCTGCTGCACCGAGGGGCACGCGCTGTTCCTGGACACCCGTGAGATGGCGCTGCGCCAGGTGCCGTTCGACCTGGCGGCCGAGGGGCTGCGGCTGCTGGTCGTGGACACCCAGGTCAAGCACGAGCTGGGCGACGGCGCGTACGCCAACCGGCGCGCCTCCTGCGAGGCGGGTGCGCGGGCGCTCGGGGTGAACGCCCTGCGCGATGTCGCGTACGAACACCTGGATGACGCCCTCGGCACCCTCGCGGGCGACGAGATTCTGGTCAAGCGGGTGCGCCATGTGGTGACCGAGAACCACCGGGTGGAGGAGGTCATCGAGCGCCTGGACGCGGGCGCCACCCGGTCCATCGGCCCGGTCCTGACCGACGGGCACGCCTCCTGCCGCGACGACTTCGAGATCTCCTGCGCGGAGCTCGACCTGGTCGTGGAGACGGCGAACGCGGCGGGCGCGCTCGGGGCCCGGATGACCGGCGGCGGCTTCGGCGGCTCGGCGATCGTGCTGGTGGAGGAGGCGGACGCGGAGTCCGTGGGCAAGGCGGTGACCGAGGCGTTCGCGGCGGCCGGGTACCGGGCCCCGCGGATCTTCCCGGCGGTGCCGAGCGCGGGGGCGCGACGTCTGGCCTAACTGGCGTACCAAATAGGCCGGTTGATCGCTCCGCCGATCAAATCCCGTACCGTTTCGTTGACTTACTCCTCACAACGGAACACGATCCTCACAGGAGCAGGTCAACGTCGGTGCGCCGACGGTCAGTTTTGCCGAAAATCACCCCCGGTGTCGGACTCGGGCCGTACGCTGAGTACAGCGTCGGTGGGGGCCGACGTGTATCAGGGGGCGAGACAGGCAGGTACGACGCCCGGGGTGGGGTAGTGATCAGCACGGCGGCGGCCGTGCGGTTGCGGCGACCCCGCGCCGGGCGCCGTACCCGCACTGGGTTTTTCCGTATCCGGAGTCGTGGGGGGTTCCGTGGCACGTATTCGGGTTCTTGTGGTCGATGACCATCGCATCTTCGCCGAGTCGCTGGCGGCCGCCCTCGCGGCCGAGCAGGACGTGGAGGTCGCGGCGGCCGGGAGCGGTCCAGCGGCGCTGCGCTGCCTGGAGCGCGGGGCGTCGGAGGGGCGCCGCTTCGATGTGATGCTGGTCGACGCGGATCTGGGCAGAGGGGCGGGAGGTCCTGTCGGCATTCCGCCGCAGCCCCTGCCCTCGCCCGCCGAGTCACTGATCGGCGGTGGGGCCGGCGGCGCCGTCGGGTCCGTCGGGTCCGTCGGGTCTGTCAACGGTGGTGGCGCGAACGGCCGGGCGGTGCCCGCCCGGCTGGCGCCCGGCCGCCCGGCGGACGGCATCTCGCTGGTCGGCGGGGTCCGCTCGGCGCAGCCGGGCGTGCGCACCGTGGTGCTGGCCGAGCGGGACGACCCGCGCCGCGCGGCGGCGGCCCTTCAGGCCGGGGCGTGCGGCTGGGTCGCCAAGGACTGCTCGCTCTCCCGGCTGCTCGCGGTCATCCGTGGCGTGCTGCGCGACGAGACACATCTGCCGCCCGCCCTGCTCACCGGCGTGCTGCGGGAGCTGACGGCCGCCCGTAAGCACCGCACCGAGAGCGAGCGGCTGGTGGAGTCGCTGACCCCGCGCGAGCGCGAGGTGCTGCGCTGCATGGTGGCCGGCCTGGGCCGCAAGGCGGTCGCCGAGCGGCTGTATCTCTCCCCGCACACGGTCCGCACGCATATGCAGAACGTGCTGGGCAAGCTCGGCGTGCACTCCACCCTGGCGGCCGTGGCCCTGGCCCGCCGCGCCGGAGTCGGCCCGGTCGACCTAACCGGGGAGATTGTCGAACGGGGCGGTCAGCTGGCGTAGCAGCGCGGCCAGTTCGGCGCGCTGCGCCTGGGACAGCTCGGCGAGGATGGCGTGCTCCTGGTCGAGCAGTCCGGCGAGCGCCTGGTCGGCGCGGTCGCGCCCTTCGACGGTCAGCCGCACCAGCACCCCGCGCCGGTCGCTGGGGTCGGGCAGCCGCTCGACGAGGCCCTTCTTCGCCAGCCGGTCGATCCGGTTGGTCATGGTGCCCGAGGTGACCAGCGTCTGGGTCAGCAACTGCCCGGGCGAGAGCTGATACGGCGTCCCGGCCCGGCGCAGCGACGTCAGCACGTCGAACTCCCAGGGCTCCAGATTGTGCTCGGCGAAGGCGATCCGCCGCGCCCGGTCGAGGTGGCGGGCGAGCCTGCTGACGCGGCTGAGCACTTCCAGCGGCTCCACGTCGAGGTCGGGGCGCTCCCGGCGCCACGCCGCGACCAGCCGATCGACCTCGTCCTCCATGGAGATCAGTGTAGTAGGTCTGTCGACATGAAGTCTCTTGACATCAAGATACCTCCTGGAGCACGGTAGGCCCGGACAGCGTGGACCGCACCGCGCACCATGTGCACCTGCCAGGGAGCTTCGTCATGCACTCTTCACCCACCTGGGATCCGGGCCAGTACCTCCGCCACGCCGGCCATCGCACCCGCCCCTTCCTCGACCTCCTGGCCCGCGTGCCCGACCTCCCCACCGCCCCCGGCCGCCCGCCCCGCATCGCCGACCTCGGCTGCGGCGCCGGCAATGTCACCGTCCTGCTCTTCGACCGCTGGTCCGACGCCCATGTCACCGGCTTCGACAACTCCCCGGAGATGCTGGAGGCGGCCCGCGCCCACCAGGCCCCGGCCGAGGGCGGCGGCCTGCTCGACTTCCGCCCCGCCGACGCCGGGCGCTGGGTGCCCGAGGAGACCTTCGACCTGATCGTCTCCAACGCGCTGCTCCAGTGGGTCCCCGGCCACCCCGAGTCCTTCCCGGCCTGGATCTCCGCCCTCCGCCCCGGCGGCACCTTCGCCTTCCAGGTCCCGGGCAACTTCACCGCGCCCAGCCACACCCTGCTGGCCGGCCTGTGCGAGTCCCCCCGCTGGCGAGACCGCCTCTCCGCCCACGGCAGCCGCCCCGCCCCCGTCCTCGACCCGGCCGCCTACCTGGAGCGGCTGGCCGCCCTCGGCTGCGAGGTCGACGCCTGGGAGACCACCTACATCCAGATGCTGACCGGCCCCGACCCGGTGCTCGACTGGGTCAAGGGCACCGCCCTGCGCCCCGTCCTCACCGCCCTCGAGGACGACCCCACGGCCCGCGACGCCTTCCTGGCCGAATACGCCGAACTCCTCCGCAAGGCCTACCCGCCCGGCCCGCACGGCACGGCGTTCCCCTTCCGCCGTATCTTCGTCGTCGCGCGGAAGGCGCAATGATGCTCGCCGCGATCGACCATGTGCAGCTGGCCGTCCCGCCAGGCGCCGAGGGCGCGCTCCGCACGTACTACGGCGAAGCGCTCGGCATGACCGAGATCCCCAAGCCCCCCGTCCTGGCGGCGCGCGGCGGTCTGTGGTTCCGATGCGGACCGGTCCAGCTCCACCTCGGCGTCGAGGAGCGCTTCCGGCCGTCGAAGAAGGCCCACCCGGGCATCCGGGTGACGGACATCGACGCCCTCGCGGCGCGGCTGGCGGAGCGCGGCGCCAAGGTCGTCTGGGACGAGAACCTGCCGGGCCACCGCCGCTTCTACTCCCAGGACCCGGCCGGGAACCGGCTGGAGTTCCTGGAGCCGGTCGTCTGACCTCACCCGATCGGATGATCGGATCTCATTCGGCCGGTGGTGGCGCGCGTCGGCGGCGTAGCGTCGCGATGTCGCCCATGCCCGACGCCCGCGGGGGGAGAGGTTACGACGGGTAAGAGTTCATCCCCGGCCACACTGGACGACTTTATGTGGCAAGCGTGGAAGGATTTGCGGCCCCTTGACGGTTTGCGCGCCGAGATCATCGAGGAGGCGATGGAGGTATCTCCTCCGCCTCGTCGTCGCCATGGCGTGATCGCGAACTGTCTCCGTCAAGCCGCGGGCGCCCATTAGCGCATGCTGCCGGAGCCGGCCACTTCGTCGTCCTGGGACGGAACGACGAAGCCAACCCCCTCAACTCCATGGCAGTCGTCTACATCGAGATGCGCCGTCGTGGCCTGTACCTCGATGACGCCGAAGAAGTCGCTGCTTATAAGTTGACCTTCGATTACCTTCGTTCTCAAGCGGTCGACGCCTCGGCCTCGCTGCGGCTGTTGGCAAAAACCCGACAGGAGCTGACCTCATGACCGATCGAATATTGCCTGCGACAGTCTGGTTCAAGAGCAGCTACAGCGGTCCAGAGGGCAACGACTGTGTCGAGGTGGCAGACCTACGCGCCCGCATCGGGGTTCGGGACTCCAAGAACACGGACAGTCCCGTGCTGGCCTTCTCCGTCGACGCCTTCGCGTCGTTCCTCACCGAGGTCAAAGCGGGCCGCTGGGACCTTCCCACCTGAACGGCCAGCCCCACTCGCGGGTGCTTCCGGTCGGCTGAGGTTTTCCACAATCCGTACAGTGCTGATGCGACAGCGTGTATACATCCTGTAGCAGCGAGAAAGGGTGAGTCGGTGTACGTGGCGGGGTTACGGCTCGACGGTGTCCGTGGGTTCCACGGGCCGCGCACCGTGGATCTCGACTTCACCCGGCCAGACGGCGGCTACGCCGGGTGGACGGTGCTGGCCGGGCGCAATGGCTCGGGCAAGACCACGTTACTGCGTGCCATCGCGCTGTGCCTCGCGGGAAACCGGCGGGCCGCCCAGTTGGATGCGGAGCTGGAGGGCTGGTTGTCGGAGGGCCGGGAGCATGCCTCGCTCACGGCGGTACTGATGGCCGACCGCGCAGAGGATCCAGGGAGCGGTAAGGCGATGGGGCACGGGTCTCGGACCCCTGAATTCCAGGTTCGGCTCCAGTGGAAGCCCGAGGACGCGCTGTTTCCGGAGTCGGGCGACGTCATGCCCACTGAGGTGAAGTTCAGCGGCGGTCGGCAGGCCGGCTCACTGTGGTCTTCGTCGCCGATGGGCTGGTTCCACGCCGGGTACGGCCCGTTCCGTAGGTTGTCCGGGGCCGGGATGTACCACGAGCGCCAATCCCGTGCCGCCCAGCGCGGCGCCGCGAGCCGCGCCGCCGCGCTGCGCACCCTGTTTCAGGAGCAGGCCGCCTTGACCGAGGCCGTCGACTGGCTGGTCGCGGGGCACCTCTACCGAATGGAGGGGCGCACTGGGGCTCAGGAGCTCTTGGATACCGTCATCGCGCTGCTCAACCATGATCTGCTGCCCGACGGCTACCGCATCGTTGAAGTCGATTCGGACGGGCCGTGGCTTCGCCGGGACGACGGTGCGGGCGCGATGTTTCCGCTGCACCAGATGAGTGACGGGTTCCGCACCGTCGTCGCTCTGGTCCTCGACATGGTCTGGCGGATGCATTCCGCGTACGGAAACCTGGATCTCAGGTGGCGTGACGGCGAGCAGGGCCCCGAGCCGTATCTGCCCCACTCGGGTGTGGTCCTCATCGATGAGATCGACGCACACCTCCACGTCTCCTGGCAGCGGCGCATCGGGGAGTGGCTCAAGGCACATTTCCCGGCCATCCAGTTCATCGTGACCACGCACAGCCCCTACATCTGCCAGGCCGCCGACGAGCGCGGTCTGATCCGGCTGCCAGGGCCCGATGAGCCGAAGCCGCCGGAAGTTGTATCCGAGGCGCTGTGGAAGCGCATCGTCTATGGAACGGGCGACGACGCCGCGCTTTCAGACCTGTTCGGTCTGGATACCCCGTACTCGGATGAGGCCCAGGAACTGCGACGGGAACTTGTGGCGCTGGAGGCTCGCGTGGTCACGGGGCAGGCCACGCAGGAAGAAGAAGCACGCCACGAGGCTCTGAGAGAGCGGCTGAAGAGCTCGCCACGCACCAGGGTCTCGGAAGTGGAGGCCCGCTTAAGGCGTCTCGGGGCCTTTGACGAATGATCCGGATACAGCGCATCGAGCTGCCTCGACAACTGGCGGCTCACGCGGCGGAGCTCACCGAACGAGTGACGAAGGCCGACCCGGAGGGTCGGTACGACCTCGCGCGCGGGCTGTGGAGCCACACCACTCATCGGCGCAAGCTCGTCACCCCGCTGCGTGAGTTATTGGGCCAGATGGCACATGGCAACCGTTGTTGCATGTATTGCTGTGACGACCTCAGCACGGATGTCGACCATTTCGAGCCGTTGGCGATCAACCCGTTACGGACTTTCGACTGGCTGAACCACCTGCTCGCCTGCACGGCATGCAACAGCCACCACAAGGGGGATCGCTTCCCTCTGGACAGCCTGGGTGAGCCGCTGCTCATCGATCCCACTCAGGAAGATCCATTCGAGCATCTGTACCTGGGCCTGGCGAACGGCGAGTACACCGGGCTGTCGGACAAGGGATGGGCGACGCTGGAGGTGTGCGGGCTGAACAGGGATGACTTACCCGAGGCCCGATGCGGTGCCCGGGACGTGGTGAGCATATGCCTGGATGCCTGGCAGAGCGGCTGGGAGCAGGCGAACCAAAGCAAGATGGCACTGGCCGTTCGCACCATCCGTGCACAGCCGTTCGCCGATGTCGCCCAGTTTATGCTTCGGCAGGCGGTGTTACCGAAGGCCAGGACGGTCTTCGCCTTTGAGGTCGGGGACGAGACGTTGGATCGATTACAACGCCCGGAGCTGCGCGCGGCCCTGCTTGCCTGACACCGGCACAGTCGGCCAAGGTCACATGCCAGGCACGCTTTGCCGCAGCGTTCCCCTTGGGCCGTGCGTCATGAGACCGTGGATGTGCTGAACAACACAGGGTGGGCCAAGGCTTACGTTCTCGGGGGAGAGCCATGGACAGCGCGTCGGGCGGGGCTGGTTCGGGTACGAACGCAGGCAGCAGCGAGGAGCAGCGGCAGCGGGGCGTGTGGATTCTGGTCGCCGCCGCCCTCGCCTTCGCGGTCCTGGTGCTGCCGCAGGTCGTCGAGGACGACGACAAGACCTCTTTCGCGGGCGCCCTCCCGTCCAGCGGCTCCTCGCGCCTGCCGTCGCTGCCCAGTGGGATACCCAGCGGTGTGCCCAGTGGTCTGCCGAGCGGCCTGCCGAGCGGACTGCCCACCTCGTCGCCGCCCAGCTATGGCTCCGGAGGCGGCGGCAGCGGGGGAGGGGGCGGGTCGGTGCGGACGCAGCAGCCCGCCGCGCCCACCCCGGCGCCGGACCCCACCGCGGAGGCGTTCCGGGCGGTGAGCCCGGGTGACTGCCTCGCCGTCTACGACACCGGCCGCGGCGACTACAACACCGGGGTTCCCTACCGGGTCGGGTGCAGCGCGGGCAACGCCTATATGTGGGTGACCGGGGTCCGCTCCAGCAGCAGCGGCTGCACCCAGGGGTCGGGCCGCGGCTATATGTCGTACACCTCGCGGGGGCAGACCATCGCCCTGTGCCTGACCCGTCAGTTCAAGGTGGGCTACTGCCTGTTGGCGAAGCAGTCGGGCAGCGGGCAGTCGGCGCAGATGCGGGCCGGGCTGATGACCGCGGTGGACTGTGACGCGAAGCGGGTCCCCTCCCGGTACAACCAGGTCCTGCACATCACCGGCGTCTACAAGGCCCCGGCGACCCGCTCCGCGTACGACTGCGCCCGGGTCCAGGGCGACCGTACGTACTACTGGTCGTGGGTGGTCAACGGCGGCCGGACGCTGCTGTGCACCATGGTGTACCAGGGCTGACTCAGAGCGTCGCCACACTCACCACGCCCGCGCTCACCGCGAGCAGCAGGAAGAGCCCGCCGCCGCCCGGGGCGGCGAGGTACGGCAGCAGGGCCACCGTGGCCAGCAGACAGTACGCGGCGGTCACCCAGGACAGCACCTGCTGGGCCTCTTCCGGGCCGTGCCGGTTGAGCCGCACCACCAGCGCCATGACGACGGCCGCCCACAGGGCGGCGCGCGGCTGACCGAAGGAGAGCTTGTCGTAGAGATCCACGGCGGGCTTGTACCAGTCCGTCTCGGACAGCTCGGCCGCGAACTGGATCATGTCTTTCAGATACGAGCTCGAAGCGAGCGAGGTCGCGTCCTTCAGATCGGCCCGCACCCACTCCGAGATCACCAGCACCATCAGGCCCAGCGCATGACAGAAGCCCGGCCCCGCGCCGACCGTCTTCTTACGCGCCTCGGACCGCTCCCCCGTGGACATATGAAAGCCCCCTCCCCCGTGGCTCACATCATCTACCGGGGGGAGGGGCGCGGACCAGCCCTCAGCCGGTGAGGAAGTCGGTCAGGACTTGCGGTGGCCGATCAGCCGGGGCTTGGGCTCCAGCCCGTCCAGGCCGTGCCAGGCCAGATTCACCAGATGGGCCGCCACCTCGGCCTTCTTCGGCCGGCGCGCGTCCAGCCACCACTGGCCGGTGAGCGCGACCATGCCCACCAGCGCCTGGGCGTAGAGCGGGGCGAGCTTCGGGTCGAAGCCGCGGGCCTTGAACTCCAGGCCCAGGATGTCCTCGACCTGGGTGGCGATATCGCTGATCAGCGAGGAGAAGGTGCCCGTCGACTGGGCGACGGGGGAGTCGCGCACCAGGATGCGGAAGCCGTCGGTGTAGGTGTCGATGTAGTCGAGCAGGGCGAAGGCGGCCTGCTCCAGCAGCTCGCGGGGGTGGCCCGCGGTCAGCGCCCCGGTCACCATGTCCAGCAGCCGGCGCATCTCGCGGTCCACCACGACCGCGTACAGCCCCTCCTTGCCGCCGAAGTGCTCGTAGACCACCGGCTTGGAGACCCCGGCCTTGGCCGCGATCTCCTCCACCGACGTGGCTTCGAAGCCGCGCTCGGCGAAGAGCGTGCGACCGATGTCCAGCAGCTGCTCCCGGCGCTCCTTGCCGGTCATCCGCACCCGGCGGGTGCGCCGGGATCCGGATCCGGAGGCGCGGGCCGTCCGGTCCTTGTTACCGCTGGTATTACTGTCGGTCGCCACGCCCCCCATCATGCCGCTTCGGCGGTTTCCTCTTTACGGCGGGCGTCGATACGGGCCTCATTGGGCCAGCGCACGTCATAGGCCCAGCCGGCCTTCTCGAACCAGCGGATGATCCGGGCGCTGGAGTCCAGCTGGCCCTTCATCACGCCATGGCGGGCGGAGGTCGGGTCGGCGTGGTGCAGATTGTGCCAGGACTCGCCGCACGAGAGCACCGCCAGCCACCACACGTTGCCGGACCGGTCGCGCGACTTGAAGGGCCGCTTGCCGACCGCGTGGCAGATCGAGTTGATCGACCAGGTGACATGGTGCAGCAGCGCCACCCGGACGAGCGACCCCCAGAAGAACGCGGTCGCCGCGCCCTGCCATGACCAGGTCACCAGCCCGCCGATCAGCGCGGGCAGCAGCAGCGAGACCAGCGTCCAGACCACGAACTGCCGGGAGATGCGGCGGATCGCGTCGTCCTTGATCAGGTCGGGCGCGTACTTGTGCTGCGGGGTCTGCTCCTCGTCGAACATCCAGCCGATGTGCGCCCACCACAGGCCCTTCATCAGCGCCGGAACGCTCTCCCCGAAGCGCCAGGGGGAGTGCGGGTCGCCCTCGGCGTCGGAGAACTTGTGGTGCTTGCGGTGGTCGGCCACCCAGCGCACCAGCGGCCCCTCCACCGCCAGCGACCCGGCGATCGCCAGCGCGATCCGCAGCGGCCGCTTGGCCTTGAAGGAGCCGTGGGTGAAGTAGCGGTGGAAGCCGATGGTGATGCCGTGGCAGCCGATGTAGTAGAAGGCGACCATCAGGGCCAGATCGAGCCAGCTGACCCCCCATCCCCAGGCCAGCGGGATGGCCGCGGCCAGGGCGAGGAAGGGGACGGTGATGAACAGCAGCAGGGTGATCTGTTCGATGGAGCGCTTGCTGTCCCCGCCGAGCGTGGCGGAGGGAAGTGGGTGCTCCTGGGCCTTCGGCGCGTCTTGGATCACGTCGGGGCTTGCAGTCATGGGATCCCTCGTGGGGCTCGGGGGTACGGCTACGGGACCGTAACCTACGGCGACGTAAGTATGGCAGGGCCCCGAAGCGGGGCAATAGGGCTATGGATTCCCCCGAGGGTGTGCCGCCTATCCTGGTGGCGTCGGACAGCGTGGTCCGCACATCGCCGATAGCTCGGGGGTCCCGGGGCCGCGCCACGCGGTGGAGCCGCACCACGTCCGGAGCAGCCGTGCCTCGGCGTTTTCGGCCCCGTCGTTCCCCCGACCAGTGCCCGATCACTGCAAGGAGCCCGCACCTGTGAGCAGTGCCGACAACACCAACGCCGCCCTGCGCGCCGATATCCGCCGTCTGGGTGACCTACTCGGCGAAACCCTGGTCCGTCAGGAGGGCCCCGACCTCCTCGACCTCGTCGAGCGCGTCCGCGCTCTCACCCGTAGCGACGGCGAGGCCGCCGCGGAGCTGCTCGGCTCCACGGATCTCGAGACGGCGGCCAAGCTCGTACGCGCTTTCTCCACCTACTTCCATCTGGCGAACATCACCGAGCAGGTCCACCGCGGCCGCGAGCTGCGCGCCAAGCGCGCCGCCGAGGGCGGCCTGCTCTCCCGCACCGCCGACCAGCTCAAGGACGCCGACCCCGAGCATCTGCGGGAGACGGTCCGCCACCTCAACGTCCGCCCCGTCTTCACCGCCCACCCCACCGAGGCCGCGCGGCGCACCGTCCTGAACAAGCTGCGCCGGGTCGCCGAGCTGCTCGACACCCTCGCCGTCGGGGGCGACAGGCGCCGCACCGACCTGCGCCTGGCCGAGAACATCGACCTCCTCTGGCAGACCGACGAGCTGCGCGTGGCCCGCCCCGAGCCCGCCGACGAGGCGCGCAACGCCATCTACTACCTCGACGAGCTGCACGCCAACGCCGTCGGCGATGTGCTGGAGGACCTGTCCGCCGAGCTGGAGCGGGTCGGCGCCCCGCTGCCCGCCGGCACCCGCCCGCTCACCTTCGGCACCTGGATCGGCGGCGACCGCGACGGCAACCCCAACGTCACCCCCCAGGTGACCTGGGACGTGCTGATCCTCCAGCACGAGCACGGGATCACCGACGCCCTCGCCGTCGTCGACGACCTGCGGGCCGCCCTCTCCAGCTCCATCCGCAACTCCGACGCCTCCGAGGAACTGCTGGACTCCCTCCAGCGCGACCTGGAGCTGCTCCCCGAGATCAGCCCCCGCTACAAGCGGCTGAACGCCGAGGAGCCCTACCGCCTCAAGGCCACCTGCGTCCGGCAGAAGCTCCTCAACACCCGCGCCCGCCTGGCCGGCGGCACCCCCCACCAGCCGGGGCGCGACTACCTGGGCACCGCCGAGCTCCTGGCCGACCTGCACCTCATCCAGGAGTCCCTGCGCGCCCACCGCGGCCAGCTGATCGCCGACGGCCGCATGGAGCGCGCCATCCGCACCCTCGCCGCGTTCGGGCTCCAGCTGGCCACCATGGACGTACGCGAGCACGCCGACGCCCACCACCACGCGCTCGGCCAGCTCTTCGACCGCCTCGGCGAGGAGTCCTGGCGGTACGCCGACATGCCCCGCGACTACCGGCGCAAGCTGCTCGCCAAGGAGCTGCGCTCGCGCCGACCGCTCGCCCCCACCCCCGCCCCGCTGGACGCCGCCGGGGCCAAGACCCTCGGCGTCTTCCACACCATCCGCGAGGCCTTCGAGCGGTTCGGCCCCGAGATCGTCGAGTCGTACATCATCTCCATGTGCCAGGGCTCGGACGACGTCTTCGCCGCCGCGGTCCTCGCCCGCGAGGCCGGGCTGGTCGATCTGCACGCCGGCTGGGCCAAGATCGGCATCGTGCCGCTGCTGGAGACCACCGAAGAGCTCAAGATCGCCGACCAGCTCCTCGACGACATGCTCTCCGACCCCTCCTACCGGCGGCTGGTCGCCCTGCGCGGCGATGTCCAGGAGGTCATGCTCGGCTACTCCGACTCCTCCAAGTTCGGCGGCATCACCACCTCCCAGTGGGAGATCCACCGCGCCCAGCGGCTGCTCCGCGACGTCGCCCACCGGCACGGCGTACGGCTGCGCCTCTTCCACGGCCGCGGCGGCACCGTCGGCCGCGGCGGCGGCCCCACCCACGACGCGATCCTCGCCCAGCCCTGGGGCACGCTCGAAGGCGAGATCAAGGTCACCGAGCAGGGCGAGGTCATCTCCGACAAGTACCTGGTGCCCTCGCTCGCCCGGGAGAACCTGGAGCTGACCGTCGCCGCCACGCTCCAGGCCTCCGCCCTGCACACCGCCCCGCGCCAGTCCGACGAGGCCCTGGCCCGCTGGGACGCCGCGATGGACACCGTCTCGGACGCCGCCCACGGCGCCTACCGGGCGCTGGTGGAGGACCCGGACCTGCCCGCGTACTTCTTCGCCTCCACCCCCGTCGACCAGCTCGCCGAGCTCCACCTCGGCTCCCGCCCCTCCCGGCGCCCGGACTCCGGCGCCGGCCTGGACGGGCTGCGGGCCATCCCCTGGGTCTTCGGCTGGACGCAGTCGCGGCAGATCGTGCCCGGCTGGTTCGGCGTCGGCTCCGGGCTCAAGGCGGCCCGCGAGGCGGGGCTCGACGTGGCCCTGGACGAGATGCACCAGCACTGGCACTTCTTCCGGAACTTCCTGTCCAACGTGGAGATGACGCTCGCCAAGACCGATCTGCGGATCGCCCGGCACTACGTCGACACGCTGGTGCCGGACGAGCTGAAGCACGTCTTCGACACCATCCGGGCGGAGCACGAGCTCACCGTGCGGGAGGTGCTGCGGATCACCGGCGAGACGGAGCTCCTGGACTCCAACCCGGTGCTGAAGCAGACCTTCCATGTCCGTGACGCCTACCTGGACCCGATCTCCTACCTCCAGGTCTCGCTGCTGCGCCGCCAGCGCACCGCCCATGAGCGCGGCGAGGACGCCGACCCGCTGCTCGCCCGGGCCCTGCTGCTGACGGTCAACGGCGTCGCGGCGGGCCTGCGCAACACGGGGTGACCTGCGGTCCGCACCCGAGATGACCGCGGCCTGGGCCGCTCCTCGCGGAGCGGCCCAGGCCGCGGTCTTTGTGTTGGGCCATTCCGGGGCTGCGCCCCGGCCCGCACATTGGTGCTGCTCCCCTCCCCGCCCGGGGGCGGAGGGCTGGGGGCGTCAGAACGTCAGGGTGGCGAAGGACGCGGCGAGGAGGGCCGCGCCGGTGAGGCCCAGGGCCCACGCGGTGCGGCGGAGGCGGAGGCCACCCGCGACCATGAGCGCGGCCAGCAGGAGGGAGCCCGCGAAGGGCACCCAGGCGTGCAGGATTCCGGTCATCCCGGTCCGTACCGCTTCGTCCGAGCCGGGCTTGAGAGCCACCAGCAGGCGCTCGCCCCGGCCGTCGGTGACCGCCTTGTCGATCCGCACCTTCGCGCGGGCATGGCCGGAGCCGTCAATGGGCGTGAAGGCGCCCGTGCACCAGTCGTCGTCGCAGGCGGCGACCGTGATCGTGCCGCGTTCGAGGTTCTTGGTGAACATCGCCGGCTTGGCGGTCGCCCACGAGTACCAGACCCCCGCGACCAGAACGAACAGCGCGAGGAGCGCCATCACCACGTTCTTGGTGACGAGCAGCAGCCCGTATGCGCTCTCGCTCGCCCGCCGCTTACGGCTGCGTTTGATCGTGCCGGTGGAAGACATGGCCGCGATCCTGGCGACACCCTGGCCCGCCGGTCAACCTCCGCCGAGGGCATCGGGGGCGGATTCTCAGGAGTTGTACGTGGACTGCGCGCGCTCCAGACCGTCGACGATCAGCGTCTCCACCGCATCCGCGGCGCGGTCCACGAAATAGTCCAACTCCTTGCGCTCAGAAGCGGAGAAGTCCTTCAGCACAAAGGCCGCGACGTCCATCCGGCCGGGCGGCCGGCCGATCCCGAAGCGGACGCGGAAGTAGTCGGGGCCGAGCGATTTGGTGATCGACTTCAGGCCGTTGTGGCCATTGTCACCCCCGCCGAGTTTGAGCCGGAGCGCGCCGTGGTCGATGTCCAGTTCGTCGTGGATGGCGATGACATGCCCGACCGGCACCTTGTAGAAGTCGCGCAGCGCGGTGGTGGGGCCGCCCGAGAGGTTCATGAACGACATGGGCTTGGCGACGATCACCCGGCGGCTCGCCGGGCCGGGCGCGCCGACGCGCCCCTCGACGACCTGGGCGCGGGACTTGTGCGCCTTGAATCGACCGCCCATGCGGTCGGCCAGCAGGTCGGCCACCATGAAGCCGACGTTGTGGCGGTTGCCGGCGTACTCGGGCCCGGGGTTGCCGAGGCCCACGACGAGCCAGGGGCTGGCTTCGTCCGTCATCTGACCTCATCTCCTGGAGGTGAAGGACCGGCCGCCGCCCCGGGCCCGGCCCCGGGCGGGGCAGGGGCGGGACGGCGGCCGGAACGGGCAGGGGGTGGCGTGGCGCCTCGGCCTCAGGCCTCGGCGCGTGACGCCTCCTCGGGCGTTGTTACGCCTCCTCGCCCGCGGCCTCGCCCTCGGCGGCCGGGGCCTCGGCCTGGGCGGAGACGACCTGGATCACGACGGCGTCCTCCTCCACGGCCAGGGTGGTGCCGGCCGGCAGGGTGATGTCCTTGGCGAGGACGGAGTGACCGGCGTCCAGGCCCGCGACGGAGACGGTGACCGCCTGCGGGATGTGGGTGGCCTCGGCCTCGACCGGCAGCGCGTTCAGCACGTGCTCGAGCAGGTTGCCGCCGGGGGCCAGCTCGCCCTCGGTCTGGATCGGGACCTCGACGGTGACCTTCTCGCCGCGCTTCACCAGGAGCAGGTCCACGTGCTTGAGGAAGCCCTTGATGGCGTCGCGCTGGACCGCCTTGGGGATGACGAGCTCCTTCTTGCCCTCGACGTCGAGGCTGAGCAGCACGTTCGGGGTCTTGAGCGCGAGCATCAGGTCGTGGCCCGGCAGGTTGACGTGGACGGGCTCGGAGCCGTGGCCGTACACCACACCCGGGACCAGGCCCTCGCGGCGGGCGCGGCGGGCGGCACCCTTGCCGAACTCGGCACGGTTCTTGGCGGAAATCTTGACCTCAGCCATGGCTGCACTCCTCGTAGTCGTTGTATGCCGCTGAAAGCGGATCTGACGGCCGTCACCCGGCCCACGACAGACCATCTCTACGAAGAGCGCGTCGATAACGGACGAGCCGCGTGCATCACCGCACACAGCTTCCCTCGCCGAGCAACCCGGCAATTCTACCGTCCCGGGGCGCATGCCTCGGCACATGGCTGAGGCCACCCCTCGCGGGGTGGCCTCAGATCGGTCGGCGGGCGCTCGGGGCGGCGGGCCCTAAGTCGCCGGCGGTCATCAGTGCTCCTCGAAGAGGCTGGTCACCGAGCCGTCCTCGAAGACCTCCTGGACCGCGCGGGCGATGGTTGGCGCCATCGACAGCACGGTGATCTTGTCGAGCTCGACCTCGTTCGGGGTGGGCAGGGTGTTGGTGAAGACGAACTCGCTCACCTTCGAGTTCTTCAGCCGGTCCGCGGCCGGGCCGGACAGCACGCCGTGGGTGGCCGTCACGATGACGTCCTCCGCGCCGTTGGCGAACAGCGCGTCCGCCGCGGCGCAGATGGTGCCACCGGTGTCGATCATGTCGTCGACCAGGACGCAGACCCGGCCCCGCACATCGCCCACGACCTCGTGGACGGTGACCTGGTGGGCCACGTCCGGGTCGCGGCGCTTGTGCACGATGGCCAGCGGGGCGCCGAGCCGGTCGCACCAGCGGTCGGCGACGCGCACCCGGCCCGCGTCCGGGGAGACCACGGTCAGCTTGTCGCGGTCGACCTTGGCGCCCACGTAGTCCGCGAGCACCGGCAGCGCGAAGAGGTGGTCGACCGGGCCGTCGAAGAAGCCCTGGATCTGGTCGGTGTGCAGATCGACCGTGAGGATCCGGTCGGCGCCCGCGGTCTTGAGCATGTCGGCGATCAGCCGGGCCGAAATGGGCTCACGGCCGCGGTGCTTCTTGTCCTGGCGGGCATAGCCGTAGAACGGCACGATCACGGTGATGGAGCGCGCGGAGGCCCGCTTCAGCGCATCGACCATGATGAGCTGCTCCATGATCCATTTATTGATCGGAGCCGTGTGGCTCTGGATCAAAAAGCAGTCGGCGCCTCGCGCGGACTCCTGGAAACGGACGTAGATCTCGCCGTTCGCGAAATCGAATGCCTTGGTCGGGACCAAGCTGACGCCCAGCTCGTGGGCGACCTCCTCGGCCAGCTCGGGGTGGGCGCGGCCGGAGAAGAGCATGAGCTTCTTCTCGCCGGTCGTCTTGATCCCGGTCACAGCAAGTCTCCTTGGATGTCACTTTGATGCGCTTATCACCGTACGCCCCGCACGGCGCACCCGTGCGCGGGTCATCCCTCGCCCGCGGCCTCCTCGTGGGCCGACTCGGCGGCCCTCGCGGCGGCGCTTCCGGGACGCTTACGGGCGACCCAACCCTCGATATTCCGCTGCTGGCCGCGTGCGACAGCGAGCGAGCCCGGGGGCACATCCTTGGTGATGACCGAGCCGGCGGCGGTGTAGGCGCCGTCCCCGATCGTGACCGGAGCCACAAGCATGTTGTCCGCTCCGGTACGGCAGTGGCTGCCGATGGTGGTGTGGTGCTTGTTGACGCCGTCGTAGTTCACGAACACGCTGGCGGCACCGATGTTGGTGTACTCGCCGATGGTCGCGTCGCCTACGTAGGAGAGGTGCGGCACCTTGGTGCCCTCGCCGATCCGGGCGTTCTTCATCTCCACGTACGTACCCGCCTTGGCCTTGGCGCCCAGCCGGGTGCCCGGGCGCAGATACGCGTACGGGCCGACGCTCGCGGCCGGGCCGATCTCCGCGCCCTCGGCGACGGTGAAGCTCGCGGTCGCGCCCTCGCCGACGGTGGTGTCGGTGAGCCGGGAGTTCGGGCCGACCTGGGCATGCGCCGCGAGGTGGGTGGCGCCCAGCAGCTGGGTGCCGGGGTGTACCACGGCGTCCGGCTCGAAGGTGACGGTGGCGTCCACCCAGGTGGTGGCCGGGTCGACGACGGTCACCCCGTCGAGCATGGCCCGGGTCAGCAGCCGGTCGTTGAGCAGCCGGCGCGCCTCGGCGAGCTGCACCCGGTTGTTGATGCCGACGATCTCGCGGTGGTCGCCCGCCACACAGGCGCCGACGCGGTGCCCAGCCTCGCGCAGGATGCCCAGCACATCGGTGAGGTATTCCTCACCCTGGCTGTTGTCGGTCCGCACCTTGCCCAGGGCGTCGATCAGCAGCTGGGCGTCGAACGCGAAGACCCCGGAGTTGATCTCGCGGATCGCGCGCTGCGCGTCGGTGGCGTCCTTGTGCTCCACGATCGCGGTGACCGCGCCGCTCGCCCCGTCGCGCACGATCCGGCCGTAGCCGGTCGCGTCGGGAACCTCGGCGGTGAGGACGGTCACAGCGTTGCCCTCGGTGGCGTGGGTCTCGGAGAGGCGGCGCAGGGTCTCGCCGGTCAGCAGCGGGGTGTCCCCGCAGACGACGACCACGGTGCCGTCCAGGGCGACCCGGCTGTCGGTGGTGTCGGTGCTCTCGGTGAGCTGCTCGAGCCCCATCCGGACGGCGTGCCCGGTGCCGTTCTGCTCGTGCTGCACGGCGGTGCACACCTCGGCGTCGATCTCCGCGAGATGGGCGGTGACCTGCTCGCGGGCGTGGCCGACGACGACCACCAGGTGCTCGGGGGAGAGCTCGCGGGAGGCGGCGACGACATGCCCGACGAGGGACCGGCCGCAGATCGCATGCAGGACCTTGGGAGTCGCCGACTTCATGCGGGTGCCCTCACCCGCTGCGAGGACGACGACGGCTGCCGGGCGGTTGACGCTCACGGATGTGCCCTTCGGGCTCGGCTCGGGGTGGACACCCGCAGGATACCGAGAGGTTTCGGGGCGGAAACGAGGGTGGGTCCCCGGTCGGAAGATCGGGGGGCGGAATACGAGCTCCCCTGCAAGGATTCGAACCTTGACAAACGGTACCAAAAACCGGTGTGCTGCCTGATTACACCACAGGGGATGGTAAATCGGTCAAAGTCGGACACCTGGTGGGGGTGGCCGACTTGGCCTCCACCACTATGCCGTACCGACCGCCCTCGACGCGACGGTAGAGCCCCCCGCTGCGCCAGACAGATCACAAGCCGCGTTGCGCGAATCACATGGCGGAGATCCCCGGGCCGAGCGCGCTCCGGCCCTCGTGTCCCGGGTCAAACCGCCCGCATCCGGCCGTAGTCTGTCGGTATGACTTCGACGGGGGATACGGGGGAAGCCGAGACGGCGGGCGCGCGGGGCGCGCCCGCCGGGCCGTGGTGGTGGCCGCGGCGGCGGAGCATGGTGCTGGACATCGTGATCGCCGTCCTGTCCGCGGTCGAGTGCGCCGCGGAGGGCGTCGCCTTCGCCCATGACGCGCGCATCCCGGTCGCCGCCGGAGTGGCGATGGGGCTGGTCGTCGGCGCCACGCTGCTGCTGCGGCGGCGCTGGGCGATCGCCGTGGTGCTCATATCGATCGCGGTCACCCCCGCGGAGATGGGCCTCATGCTCAGCATCGTCGGCCTCTACACCCTGGCCTCCTCCGAGGTGCCGCGCCGGATCACGGCCGTGCTGGCCGGGATGTCGGGCGTGGGCACGCTCATCATCTCCACCATCCGCTTCCAGGAGGACATGCACCGCACCGGCGGCAGCGGCGCGGATTCCACCGTGTGGGTGATCCCGCTGGTCGCGGTGGTGATGTCGCTGGGTCTTACCGCGCCGCCCATCCTGCTCGGGCTGTACGTACGGGCCAGGCGCCGGCTCGTGGAGAGCCTGCGGGAGCGGGCGGACGGCCTGGAGCGCGAGCTGTCGCTGCTGGCGGACCGCGCGGAGGAACGGGCCGAGTGGGCCCGTAACGAGGAGCGCACCCGCATCGCGCGGGAGATGCACGACGTGGTGGCCCACCGGGTGAGCCTGATGGTGGTGCACGCGGCGGCCCTCCAGGCGGTCGCCCTCAAGGACCCGGAGAAGGCCGCGAAGAACGCGGCGCTGGTCGGCGACATGGGCCGCCAGGCCCTGACCGAGCTGCGGCAGATGCTCGGCGTGCTGCGCTCCCAGGACGTCGGCCAGCGGGCCCCGGCCTCGGCCGGCGCCCGCCGGGACGAGCAGCCGGTGCCGCTGGCGGCGGTGGCCGCCGCGGCGTCGGCCGCGGCGGAGGCGGCCGGGGCGTCGGGCGCGGAGGGCGCGGGGAGCGCGCGTACGGCCGGGGGCGCGGGGCCGGCCGGGGCGCCCGCCGGCGTCGCGGGCGGACCGCGGCTGGCGGAGCTGGAGACCCTGGTCGGGCAGTCGCGGGCGGCCGGGATGGTCGTCGAGCTGTCGGTCGAGGGGGAGGAGCGCGGCTACGCCCCCCGGGTCGAGCAGACCGCGTACCGCGTGGTGCAGGAGGCCCTGACCAACGTCCACAAGCACGCGCCGGGCGCTAAGGCGCGGGTCCGGCTCGCCCGCCGGCCCTCGGAGGTCGCGGTGCTGGTGGAGAACGGCCCCTCGGAGCGGGGCGCGGCGGACGCGGGGCTGCCGAGCGGCGGCAACGGCCTGCTGGGGATGAAGGAGCGGGTGACGACGCTCGGCGGCGGCTTTGTGTCGGGGGCCACGGAGTCGGGCGGCTTCCGGGTCTCGGCGGTCATCCCGGACCGTACGGCGGATGGCGCGCCGGATCGTGCGGGCAACGGCCGCGTGGATCTCCCGGCGTGGGACCGGGGCGCCGAGCGGGCGAAGAGCGCATAGGGCGGAGCGCATGGCGAGGCAGGGGCGAATGAGGCTTTCCGCCCTGTTTGCCCCTGCTCGAAATTGGCTCGAAAGTGTAGGTGATTCCTCAGAGTCGCCGCCCGCCGAGCCGCTACCCGCGCGGCAGGCGCTGCGGCTGCACCCCCGTCACCAACGCCGTCAGCGCCGCGTCGATGTCCGGGCCCAGGAACCAGTCCCCGGTGTGGTCCAGGCTGTACACCCGGCCCTCCGCGTCGATGGTCAACAACGCCTGTCCGTCGGCCTCCTCGCCCAGCGGGCAGAGCTCCGTGCCCAGCGCCCGCCCCAGGTCGCCCAGGGTCCGGGCCAGATGCAGACCGTGCAGCGGATCGAGGTGAAACGGCGTCGGCGCGATGTGCCGCCCGGCCCCGGGCGGGATCACGTGCAGGCCCCCGAACTCCGCCCACGCCTCGACGGCCGCCGGGAAGATGGCGTGCAGATGCCCGGCCGGCGAGGTGTGGGCGCGCAGGGTGTCCGCCCAGACCTCGGCCTGGTGGACGTTACGGCGCCCCGGCTGCCAGCCCGCCTCGCGCAGGGCGGCGTCGACGGGGACGGCGAAGCGGGTCGAGTCCATGCTTCGTACGCGTCTGGATGTGTCCAACGTCAGCCCCTCACCGGGCCCGCCGCGGCCCCGGCCCCGGGCTCGTGCCCCACGGTCCGTACGCCGAAGTGGGCCAGTAGCGGCACACAGGACCGGCACGGCGGGGCGTAGCCGCCGTGCCGCGGATCGCCGGCCTCGCGGATCCGGCGTGTGGTGATCTTGGCGTGTTTGAAGGCGCGGCGGGCCTCGCCATGGGTGAGCGGCTTGCGGGCGGCGCGCTTGGAGCGGTTCGCCTCGACGCCGGTCAGATGGCGGGACAGCAGGATCGCCTCCGGGCAGCGGCCGGTGAACCGCTCGCGCTGTGCGCTGGTGAGCGTGTCCAGGAAGTCCTGGACCAGCGGGTGCAGCGGGGGCGGCTGGTCGCCCTTGCTCGCGGTGGAGGTGAGGGTCTGGCCGCGGACGGAGAGCGCGGCGGCGACGGTCGGCAGGATGCCGTCGCGGCGGTGCACAAGCGGCGGCGGCCCGTCGGCGCCGTCGGTCTCGCTCCAGCTGAGCCGTGGGTCGCTCTGTCCGGGCTCGGCGCCGTCGTGGCCGTTCGGAGTGGTGTGCATCTCCTGTGTTCCCTCCCGTTTCCTCCCTGCGCAATTCGCGCGCAATCCCCGCGCAATCCCCCCGGTTGCGAAGATCAGCCTGCCAAATGTGGCGCGTGGTGCGAAAGTCCGGGGAGACCGGTGCAGGTCGGGCCGGAGGTCGGCGGTCCGCCCGCCGGCCGGGGCCGGTCATGCGGTCCGGGCGCGACGGGGTCCGGGGTCGCGGTACCGCATAGTCTGTCCGTAGTAGCCAGCAGCAGCAGGGGGCATCCGCCATGACGACAGGTCGGCTCGGGCAGCACGCCGCGCCACCGAACACGGCCTACGCCGGGCAGGTCGTGCACTTCCCGGATCCGGTGAGGGCCGCCCGGCACCCCAAGGGCGTGCGAGTGGACGAAAAGGGCTATCCAGACTTTGCGCCCTATGCGCGCGCGGCGGCCGAAATCGCCGAGCCGCCCGAGGGGTTCGGCGTCGACGAACTGCGGCTGACCGACTTCGTGTCCGCCAACGCCGCACAGCACGCCGTCGGCCACGATCTGTGGGACGGCGCGTCGAGCGTGGCCACCCCGCACGGCTGGACCTGGCACCACGTCGTCGGCACCCGCCGCCTGGAGCTGATCCCGGTGGAGGTGAAGGCGCTGCTGCGGCACCACGCCGGGCTCGCCACGGCCGCCGTCGACCAGGACAAGCGCGGCACCCGGCCGCTCCAGGAGACCCGTCCGGTCCACTTCACGCTGCCCAAGCGCGGCCTGTCGGTCACCGAGGAGCAGGTGCTCGGCGTCGAGGAGGACCTCGGCTACCGGCTGCCCGGCGCGTACCGCGCCTTCCTGAAGGCGGCGGGCGGCTGCGCGCCCGTCGGCGCCGCGCTGGACCCGGAGCTCGGGCTCCTGGTCGACCAGCCGTTCTTCACGGTGCGCGACGAGGCCGCGGTCAACGACCTCGTGTACGTCAACAAGTGCCTGCGCGACCACTTCACCAAGGACTTCCTCGGAGTCGGCTTCGTCCAGGGCGGAGTGATCGCGGTGAAGGTGAAGGGCGACGCGGCCGGCTCGGTGTGGTTCTGCGCGTACGACGACGCGCGGGACCGCGACGGCTGGACGGTGCAGGAGCGGGTCGACCACCTGATGCTCCCGTGCGGCGACGACTTCGACGCCTTCCTGCTGCGGCTCGCGGGCAACCCGCCGGAGCTGGAGACCGTGGCCAACCTGATGGTGGAGGGCGGCTTCGCGTACGCCGTCCCGGTGGAGGGGTGAGCGCGATGGTGACCTTCGCTCAGGCGCAGGAGCGCGCGGAGCTCTGGATCAACGGCGATGTGCCCGGCTACCAGCAGCGCGAGGTGCGGGTGCGGGAGTTCGACCTGGGCTTCGTGGCCTGGGCCGAGGACCGCGCGGACGGCCCCGTCTCGGACGCGCCCGCCGACGGCGCCCGGCTGGTCATCGCCCGCGACAGCGGGGACACGTCCCTGTGGCCCGCGCTGCCGGTGGGCGAGGTCATCCGCCGGTACGAGGAGGAGTACGGGGCCTCGGGCGGCCGCCAGGAGAACACGGGCGCGCGGCCCCAGCGCATCGACCTGAACGCGACGTCCTTCCTGCTGACCCCGCCCGACTGGCTACAGGAGGCGGCGGACGCGAGGGGCATCCCCGACCAGCGGTCGAGCGGCGGCAGCGGCGCTTCCACGGCGGACTCCGGGACGGGGGCGGGCGCCGGGGCGGGCACCGGCACGGACGCGAGTGCGGCGGCGGCCTCGGCGGGCGGCTCCGCCGACCGTGAGCCGGCGGCGGTGGACGACTGGCCGGGGTCGCAGGCCTCGGGCGGGCCCGCCGACCGCGAGCCGGGAACGGGAACGGGAACGGACGACTGGCCGGGGTCGCAGGCGTCGGCCTCGGCGGTGTCGGCCGCGGCGGCGTCGGGTTCGTACGGCGGTGGTTCGGCCGACCGTGGGGCGGACGACTGGCCGGGTTCCGGCGTGGCTGCGGGGCCGGGTTCGGGTTCGTACGGCGGTGGTTCGGCCGGCGGCGGAGCGGATGACTGGCCGGGTTCCGGCGCGGCGGGTTCCGGAGCCGGAGCGTCCGCGGCGGGCGGCTCCGCCGGTCGTGACCCGGAGCCGGTCGACGACTGGCCGGGGTCGCAGGCGGCGCCTGCGTCGGCCTCGGCGGCATCTGCTTCGTACGGCGGTGGTTCGGCCGACCGCGGGGCGGATGACTGGCCGGGTTCTGGCGCGGCTGGTTCCAGCGCGGGGGCGGCTGCGGGTTCGGGTTCTGGTTCGTACGGCGGCGGTTCGGCCGACCGCGGGGCGGACGACTGGCCGGGGTCCGGTTCGGGCGTCCCCGGCGCCGGAGCGGGCGCGCGGCCTTCGGACGACGCCTCTCACGGTGGGCAGCCCGGTGCCGGGAGCCCCTGGGCCACCCCGGCGGGCTCCGCGGCCCCCGGCGCCCCCGCGACACCGGCCGGCGGCACGCCGTGGGCGGGCGCCGACACCAACTCCGGGGGCGACGACAACGACCGCTCGGTCGCCCCGCCCGTCACGGTCTTCGCCCCGCCGCTCGCGGGCTCGGACGACGAGGACACCCCGGCGCCGGGCGTGCGGCCGGACGCCAAGACCGAGTTGATGTCGGCGGGCAGCGCGCTGCCGCCCACCGCCCTCGCGCCGGCCCTCGACATGCCGCCCCCGACGGGCGCGCCGGCCGGGGGCCCGGGCGTCCCCGGGGCGCCCTCCGCACCTCCCGGGGCGATGCCCGGCGGTCCCCCGCCCCCGCCGCCGCCCGGTGTGCCGGGCGCTCCCGGCGCCGGTCCGGCCCCGGGGCCGCAGACCCCGACTCCGCCGCCGTCCGGCCCGGGTGCCCCCGGCGCGCCGGCCGGAGGGTACGTACCGACCCAACTGGTCTCGGCGCTCGACTCCGAGAGCCTCGCGACGCCGCCCGGCGCCCCTGGCGCCCCAGGTGCCCCGGGTGTTCCCGGTGCCCCTGGTGGCGCGCAGACGCCGCCTCCGCCGCCGACTCCGGGCGCCCCTGGCGGGGGCGCGACGCCTCCGCCGGGCGTCCCGGGTGCTCCTGGTGTGCCTGGTGCTCCTGGTGGGGTGCATGCGGCGGCGACGATGCTGGCCGGTGGTCCTGGCGCGCCCGGCGTGCCCGGCGCGCCGGGGGCGGGCGGCCCGCAGCCGCCCGGCCCGCCCGGTGCTCCCGGTGTCCCGGGCCAGCCCGGTGTGTCGGGTCCGCAGCCGCCCGGTCCGCCGGGCGTGCCCGGGGCCGGGGGCGCCCAGACGCCGCCTCCGCCCGGTCCCGCCGCCAACTTCCCCGGTCCGCCCGGTGCCCAGGGTGCGCCCGGCGCTCCTGGTGTGCCTGGTGCTCCTGGTGGGGTGCATGCGGCGGCGACGATGCTGGCCGGTGGTCCTGGCGCGCCCGGCGTGCCCGGCGCCCCGGGCCAGCCCGGCGTGCCCGGCCCCGGTGGTGCGCCGACGCCGCCCCCGCCGCCCGGCCCCGGCTACCCCGGCGGCCCCGGCCCGGGTCCCGGCCCCGGCCCCGGTCAGCCCGGTGCTCCCGGTGGGGTGCACGCGGCCGCGACGATGCTCGCGGGCGGCACGCCCCCGCCCGGCATGCCCGGCCCGGGTACGCCCCCGCCCGGCATGCCCGGCCCCGGCATGCCCGGCCCCGGCATGCCCCCGCCCGGTGGCGCGTACGCCTACCCCACGCCGCCGGCCGGTCAGCCGACCGTCGGCCCCGGCTACATGGCGGTGCTGCGCTACCGCGCGCAGGACGGCTCCGAACAGCAGCTCATCCGCCGTTCCGCGCCGGGCACCCCGCACCCCGAGTGGCAGATCCTGCACGAGCTACGCGGGATGAACGTCCCGCCGCAGCAAGTGCTGGAGCTCCACACCGAGCTGGAGTCCTGCGATCTGCCCGGCGGCTACTGCGCACGGATGATCAAGGAGACCTGGCCGCAGGTGCGGATCAGCCACACGGCGGCGTACGGGCGTGACCACGCGACGCGTCAGCAGGGCGTGCGCCACCTGATCGAGCATCAGGGCGAGTTGCACCAGGTGGCGGACGGCCCGGCCCGCCCGGCCCCCAACCGGGTGCCGCTGCCGCACCCCAGCCAGGTGCAGCGGGTGCCCCCGGTGCCGCCGGAGCTGCTGGCACAGGAACTGCTCCAGTCGTTCGGCCCGCAGGGCATCTTCCGCTTCGACCAGCGGGCCGTGTCGCGGATGGGCGTGCCGGACGTGGTCGCGCAGACGCTGGTCTGGGCGGGGCTGCCGATGGACTTCGGGCCGTTCTTCTGGGCGCAGGCCCACCAGGGCCGCCCGGTGCCGACGCTGGCCGAGCTGGCCGCCGAGCGCGGGGTGCAGCCCGCGCCGGACTCGGGCTCGTACCTGGTCATGGGCAATGACTTCGGCCGTCAGCTCTGCGTGCAGTACGGCACGGCGCACATCGTGGCGGTGCCGGTGGAGGCGGGCCCCGGCGGCACGTCCGTGCCGCCGCAGTTCGTCAACTCCTCGCTGCCGGACTTCGTCCGCTGCCTGGCCCTGCTGGGCCGGATGTGGCGGCTGCGGTTCGGGCTGACGCCGGAGCAGGCCGGCCGCTGGACGGTCGACTTCCAGGCGCAGCTGGCCTGCCTGGACCCGGCGGCGCTGTCCTCGCCGGACAACTGGTGGTCGGTGCTGCTGGAGCAGATGTGGGACGGATTGCTCTGAGCGAACTCTGAGGCGAACAGCGCCAGAACATCAGGACCGAGGCGCCCGACCCCCGTGACGGGGGCGGGCGCCTCGTCGTTGTGTTGTCCGGGTCCGCCGGCGACGGCATTGGGCGACATCTGGGGGACACGACATCTCCGACCGAAGGAGATGGGCGGAGTGTCGCGTTATGTGCGATTAGCCGCGATCTATAAAGATGTGCGCCGGAGCGGTTGCATGCCGGACAAAAGGGGTTCCAAGGATGGGCGCATCGGTGTCACGTCAAGGTTTCACCATCGGCGGACGGGGCCGCGGCTACCGCCCCGAGCAGGTCGAACGCGCTCTCGCGGAGCTGTCCGACGCGCGCGACGCGGCGTGGGAACGGGCCGCGCGGCTGACGGTCCTGGGCAATGAGCTGGCCGCCGACGCCGAGCGGCTGCGCGAGGCGGTCGCCCAGCTGGCCCCCCAGACGTATGAATCGCTGGGCGACCGCGCCCGGCTGATTCTGTTCGCCTCCGAGGAGGAGGCCGCGAGCCTGCGGGCGCGGGCCGAGGGCTCGGTCCAGGAGCTGTGGGACGCCGCGCGGGCGGAGGCCCGTACGGTCGAGGAGGCCGCCCGCGAGGAGGCCGGGCGGGTGCGGGCCGCCGCCGAGGCGTCCGCGCGCTCGACGCTGGAGGCGTGCCAGGCGGACGTGGACGAACTGCGCGCCGCCTCGCGGCAGGACGCCAAGGAGTGGCGGGCCGAGGCCCTGTCGGCGCTGAAGGAGACGCGGCAGCGCAGCGCCGCCGTACTGGCCGAGCTGGAGCGGGACCACGGCGATCGGTGGGAGGCGGCGGGCCGGGAGATCGCCGAGCGGCAGGCCGCGGTGGCCGCGGGCATCGACCGGTTGGAGGAGCGCGTGCAGCAGAAGCTCGCCGAGGCCAAGCGGGAGTACGCGATGGCCGAGCAGGCGGCGCGGCTGCGGCAGGAGGACGCCCAGGGACAGGCGGCGGAGATCATCGCGCAGGCGCGGGCCCGGGAGGAGCGCCTGGAGCGGGAGACGGAGCGGACGCTGCGCGAGCACGTGGAGCGGCGTGAGGAGCTCAAGTCGCACCTGGAGCACGTACGGGGCAGCCTGGCGGCGCTGACGGGGCGGCCGGTCGCCGAGGACGCCGGCTCCACGCCGCTGCCGGAGGCCTGACCGGCTTTCCCTGCGGCGCTCCTTAACCGGCCGTCCGCGTCTGCTCGTCGGCTCCCTCGGTGCCCCCTGTGCCTTCGGCGCCCGCCGTGCCGTGTTCGCCGTCCGGCCCGGCGGCGGCCCGGCGCGGGGCGAGGAACAGCAGGACCAGTACGGCCAGTACGGCGGCCCCCGCCGAGCCGACGTACACATGGTCGACGGCGGTGTCGACCGCGCGCCGCAGATAGTCGGCGGCCTGGTCGGTGAGCGTGGCGGGGTGCTCCAGCGCGCGGGAGACCCCGTCGAGGTCGTCGGGCAGGCCGGGGCGGATCGCGGCCGGCGCCTCGTCGAGGCGGGCGGCCAGCGTGGAGTTGGCGACGGCGCCGAAGACGGCCGCTCCCATGCTCTGGCCGACCAGTCGGCAGAAGAGGATGGATGCGGTCGCGGTGCCGCGCTCCGCCCAGCGGACGGACGACTGGACCCAGATGATCAGCGGCAGCTGGAAGAGGCCGAGGGCCGCGCCGAGCAGCAGCATGATCAGCGCGGGCTGCCAGGCCGCGCCGGGGTTCGCCCCGGGGTAGGGGAGGAGCGGGAAGGCGAACAGGGCCAGCGCGGCGAGCCCGATGCCGGTGATCGCACAGCGCCGGAAGCCGACCCGGTTGTAGACGCGGTTGCTCAGCGCGGCGGATATCGGCCAGCTGAGCGTCATGGCCGACAGCACGAACCCGGCCGCGATCGGGCCGAGCCCCAGGACCGACTGGCCGTAGGTGGGCAGGAAGACGGTCGGGGCGATCATCACCAGGCCCAGCGCGCCGAGCGCGAGATTGACCGCCGAGATCGTACGGCGCCGCCAGACCCAGCCCGGAATGATCGGTTCGGCGGCATGGCGCTCGATCCACACCGTCCCGGCCGCGCACACCGCGCTGCCCGCGAACAGCGCGAACGACGGCGCGGACAGCCAGGCCCAGGCCACCCCGCCCTGCACGAGCGCGGTCAGCAGCAGCCCGCCGGTCGCGAAGATCGCGAGCGCGCCGGCCCAGTCCACCCGGGACCCGCGGGCGACCTCCCGGGCCGGCTCGTGCAGATGACGGGCGATCAGCAGCAGCGCCACCGCGCCGACCGGCAGGTTGATCAGGAAGATCCAGCGCCAGTCGGCGTACCCGGCTAGCAGACCGCCGATGACCGGGCCCGCCACGGAGGACAGGGCCCACACCGAGGAGAGCCTGGCCTGGATCTTCGGGCGCTCCTTGAGCGGGTAGAGATCGGCGGCGATGACCTGCACGGTGCCCTGGAGCGCGCCGCCGCCCAGGCCCTGGACGATACGGAAGGCGATCAGGGAGCCCATGTTCCAGGCGCCCGCGCACAACAGCGAGCCGAGCAGGAAGAGCACGATCCCGAAGAGCAGGACGGGCTTGCGGCCGAAGGTGTCGGAGATCTTGCCGTACACCGGAAGGCTGACGGTGACGGCGAGCAGATAGCCGGAGAACAGCCAGGAGAAGACGGAGAAGCCGCCGAGGTCGCCCACGATCTGCGGGATCGCGGTCGAGATGATGGTGGAGTCGAGCGCGGCGAGCGCCATGCCGAGCATCAGCGCGGCCGCGACGGAGCGGCGGCGTACGGGGGGTGACGGGGTGGTTCCTGGGGGAGGGGGTCCGGTGTCCGGGTCTGTCCGCCGTCGTGCGGTGCCGCCCACCGTGCGCACTCCCTCCCCGGCCGAGCCGGCCGGCTGCCGTGCTGCGCTGCCCGAACACTCGCTGCCCGTGAACACTGTTGTACTACCCACCATTCCATGCGGGATCGAGGGAAGGGAAGCGGGCGTCCAGGCCGTGGAACAGCGGACTTGAACCTCCCGTGACGTGACGGCGCAGTCTTGACCCCGAGACGGGATCCGTCTCAGGTCCCACACCCCTAGGGGACATCCACCCCTTCCTCCTACCCGGGGCTCGTACCGCCGGAGGAGGTTTCCGACCTGGGACGCTTCTAGTGTTGTTCTGGCCGACCGGACCGTGGGGGTATGGCTAGCACCCCCATGGATAGGGAGCCAGGCACCATCGCGCCACCCCCCGCGCCTGGCTCACCCTTGAATCGGGCGGCCGGGAGAACCCGGCTCGTGGAAGAAACGTCTGAAGAGCCGAAGAAGAAGACGACTGAGGAGAGTCACCGTGACAACCGCTGTATCGATTCCCAAGACCGGGGGCAGTGGAGGACATACGGCTGTTGCCGCCCGCGCACGTCAGGTGGTCAAGTCCTATGGCTCCGGCGAGACCCGCGTGGTCGCGCTCGACCATGTGGATGTCGACATAGCCCGCGGCCAGTTCACCGCGATCATGGGCCCCTCGGGCTCCGGCAAGTCGACCCTGATGCACTGCCTCGCCGGTCTCGACACCGTGACCTCCGGCCAGATCTTCATCGACGAGACCGAGATCACGGGGCTCAAGGACAAGAAGCTCACCCAGCTGCGCCGCGACCGGATCGGCTTTATCTTCCAGGCGTTCAACCTCCTCCCGACGCTCAACGCGATCGAGAACATCACGCTGCCCATGGACATCGCGGGCCGTAAGCCGGACCGCGCCTGGCTGGACCGGGTGGTGGAGACCGTGGGCCTGGCCGATCGGCTCAAGCACCGGCCGAACCAGCTCTCCGGCGGTCAGCAGCAGCGCGTCGCCGTGGCGCGCGCCCTCGCCGCCCGCCCCGAGATCATCTTCGGTGACGAGCCCACCGGAAACCTGGACTCCCGGGCCGGCGCCGAGGTGCTGGGCTTCCTGCGGCGCTCGGTGGAAGAGCTGGGCCAGACCATCGTGATGGTCACCCATGACCCGGTCGCCGCCGCGTACGCCAACCGGGTGCTGTATCTGGCCGACGGCCGGATCGTCGACGAGATGCACAACCCCACCGCCGAGCTGGTGCTGGAGCGGATGAAGAGCTTCGACGCGCGCGGGCGGGTGTCATGACCGTCGTCAAGACCTCGATGCGCAATTTCTTCGCGCACAAGGGACGCATGGCGCTGTCGGCCATCGCCGTCCTGCTGTCGGTGGCCTTCGTCTGCGGCACGCTGGTCTTCACCGACACCACCAACGCCACCTTCGACCAGCTCTTCGCGAGCACCAGCTCCGATGTCACGGTCAAGTCCAAGGAGAAGAGCGCCAGCCACAACGGCCCGCAGAGCGGCAAGATCGAGACGGTCCCCGGGTCGCGGCTCGCCGAGCTGAAGAAGGTCCAGGGCGTCAAGTCGGTGGTCGGTGAGATCAGCACCGAGACCGTCACCGTCGTCGACAAGAACAACGACGACATCGGTCCGAAGTCCGGCGCCCCGACCGTCGCCACCAACTGGGACCCGACCGAGCTGCTCGCGGTGGACCTCACCTCCGGCCATGAGCCGCGCGGCCCCACCGAGGTGATGCTCGACGCCGACACGGCCAAGAACAAGCACCTGAAGATCGGTGACGAGCTGCGGCTCATCGCCGTGCCCGGCGACTTCAGCGCCAAGATCGTCGGCCTGACGACCTTCAAGGTGACCAACCCCGGCGCCACCATCGTCTACACGGACAACGAGACCGCGCAGCGCAAGCTGCTCGGCCGCTCCGACGCGTACACCAGCTTCGCCCTGACCGCCCAGCCCGGCGTCAGCAACGAGCAGCTGAAGAAGAACGTGATCGCGTCCCTCGGCGACGGCTTCAAGGTGCAGACGAAGGCCGAGGCCGCCGAGGAGGGCAAGGACGACGTCGGCTCGTTCCTCGACATCATGAAGTACGCGATGCTCGGCTTCGCCGGGATCGCCGTGCTGGTCGGCATCTTCCTCATCGTCAACACCTTCTCGATGCTGGTCGCCCAGCGCACCCGCGAGATCGGCCTGATGCGGGCCATCGGCTCCAGCCGCCGGCAGATCAACCGCTCGGTGCTCATCGAGGCGCTGCTGCTCGGCGTCATCGGCTCGGTGCTCGGCGTGCTGGCCGGCGTGGGTCTCGCCGTCGGGCTGATGAAGGTCATGGGCAGCCAGGGCCTGAACATCAGCACCGACCAGCTGACGGTCAAGCCGGCCACGCCCATCATCGGCCTCACCATCGGCATCGTCGTCACCCTCATCTCCGCGTACATCCCCGCCCGCCGCGCCGGGAAGATCTCCCCGATGGCGGCCCTGCGGGACGCGGGCACCCCGGCCGACGCCAAGGCCGGCCGGATCCGGGGCGTGATCGGCCTGGTGCTCACGTTGGCGGGCACGGCGGCCCTGGTTGCCGCGGGGAACGCGGACAAGGCCACCGAAGGGTCGATGTTCCTGGGCCTGGGCGTGGTGCTGACCCTGATCGGCTTCATCGTCATCGGCCCGCTGCTGGCCGGCCTGGTGGTCCGGGTGCTGGCCGCCGTCATCCTGCGGATCTTCGGCCCGGTCGGCCGCCTGGCCGAGCGGAACGCACTGCGCAACCCCCGGCGCACCGGCGCCACCGGCGCCGCCCTGATGATCGGCCTCGCGCTGGTCGCCTGTCTGTCGGTGGTCGGCTCCTCGATGGTCGCCTCGGCCAGCGATGAGCTCGACAAGTCGGTCGGCGCGGACTTCATCATCCAGTCCGACCGAGGCCAACCGATCACCGAGGAGGTCGTGAGGGCGGCGCACGCGGCGAAGGGCCTGGACCACGTCACCGACGTCAAGAACCTCAACGACACCAAGATCACCACGTCCGACGGCAAGACCAGCACCGACAACCTGGTCGCCGCCGACCCCAAGTTCGCAGACGACCTGCGCACCCCCGTGGTCGACGGCACGCTCTCCGACGCCTACGGCAGGGACGCCATCTCGGTGGGCGAGGGCTTCGCCAAGGACCACAAGGTGAAGGTGGGCGACACCCTCACCGTCGCCTTCGCGGGCGGCAAGCCGGCCAAGCTCAAGGTCGCCGCCATCACCTCGGACGACACCTCGCTCAACAAGGGCGCCAAGTACGTCAACATCACCACCGCCGAGCGCTATATCCCGGCCGACAAGATGCCGGTGAACGCGATGATGCTCGCGGCCGCCAAGGACGGCCAGGAGAAGGCGGCCTACGCCTCCCTCCAGGCCCAACTGGACCGCTACCCGCAGGTCGAGGTCCGGGACCAGACCGACTACAAGAAGATGATGAAGGATCAGATCGGGCAGCTGCTCAACCTGGTCTACGGCCTGCTGGCGCTCGCGATCATCGTCGCCGTCCTCGGTGTGGTGAACACCCTGGCGCTGTCGGTCGTCGAGCGGACCCGGGAGATCGGCCTGATGCGCGCCATCGGCCTGTCGCGCCGTCAGCTGCGCCGCATGATCCGCCTGGAGTCGGTCGTGATCGCGCTGTTCGGTGCCCTGCTCGGCCTCGGCCTCGGCATGGGCTGGGGGGCGACGGCGCAGAAGCTGCTGGCGCTCGAGGGCCTGAAGACCCTTGAGATCCCGTGGCCGACGATCATCACCGTCTTCATCGGCTCGGCCGTGGTGGGCCTGGTCGCCGCCCTGCTCCCGGCGTTCCGGGCGGGCCGGATGAATGTGCTGAATGCCATCGCCACCGAATAAATGACTGCCGGAGAACAGCTGACAGTCGAATAATGAAGCCGCTGCCCCTCCGTGGGGGTGAGGGGCAGAGGGCCGGCCCGGCGCACTCCCAGCGAGCGCGCCGGGCCGAACGTCACGCCCACAGACACATGACACCGAACGGGGGGAGAGACGAGATGGGGACGGACGCACAGCGCGTGATCTGCTGGCGGGGCCGGAATGTCCGCTTCACATATCTGGAGGAGCGCGACGCGGAGCTGATCCACCGATGGCAGTCCGATCCGTTGATCGCCCATGAGGCCGGCTTCCTGCCGAGGGCCCTGTCCGCGTGCCGGGAGCGGATCGAAAGGGACATCGACAACCAGTCCCGGGACGACTTCCTGGTGCTGCTGGAGGACGGCACGCCCATCGGCCATATCGCCCTCACCGAGCAGGAATACGTCGACGGCTGGGGGGAGGTCTGCCTGGTGCTGGACCCGGCCTGGCGCGGTCAGGGGTACGGCACCGACGCCGTCGACGCACTGGTCGACTTCGCCCTCGGTGAGCTGCCGCTCTACCGCGTGGAGGCGTTCACACACCTCACCAACGCCGCCGCCCTCGGCGCACTCGCCAAGTCGGGCTTCGTCCAGGAGGGGGTGCGGCGCGGTGCGTGCATGCACCGGGGGAGCCGTCACGACCTCGCGGCGCTGTCCCTGCTCAGGCCCGAGTGGGAGGCCCTGACCCGGCCCCGGGCCTGGGACCACGGCTGAGGGCGGGGCGTCAGCCGGCGGCGGGGGTGGTGCGCACCGGCATGACCAGGGTGGTGAAGCTCCCCTGATCGGCGGAGCGGACGACGACGGGCTGCGCCGCGGACGCGATCTCCAGCAGCACATCGGGCCCGACGCTCGCGTCGAGCGCCGGGAGCAGCACGGCGGGGTCGAAGGCGATCCGCGGCGGCGGCCCCGTACAGATGGCGCGCAGCGCGGTCGTGTCCGGCCCCTCGGGCTCCTCCGACGAGATCAGGAGGATGTCCTCGGCGGTGGTGAGGGTGACCGCCTGGTGGCCGGCGTCCAAGCGGTCCGCTACGGCCCGCCGCAGCGCGGCGCGGTCGGCGAGCACCCGGTGCCGGGCGGCCCCGAGGCCGTCCAGCACCATCCGGTAGGCGGGGAACACCTCGTCGGAGCCCGGCAGTTCCCGGTGCTCGCCGCCGCCCCGTAGCCGGGTGAGCCGCCCCTCGACCTCGACGGTGACCTCGGGCAGGCGCCGGGCCCAGGCGGCCACCTCCGTCAACTCCTCGATGTCCCAGAGCAGTTCGCACGGCTCGCCCGCGCTCGACAGCGGCCGGAGCGCTCGTACGGCCAGCCGGTAGCGGTCCGTGGCCACCAGCCGGAGCTCCTCGCCGTCGAGCTCGACCAGGACGCGGCCGAGCACCGGGAACTCCTCCCGGGCTGCTCCCGAGGCCACCGCCGAGCCCACCTGCCGCACCGCGCCCGCCAGTTCGGCGCCGCCGACGCGGACCTCCGCGCGGCGCGTGCCCCCCGGCAGCTCGCGCAGGATCTCCTCGATCGCCGCGCGGGCCGCCGCGGCCGTCTCCCGGGTCCGGCCCAGATGCGCCCGCAGCACCTCGCGGGCCTCGTCATGCGGCCCGTCCAGCACGGCCGCCGCGTCGACCAGCGGCAGCTCGGCCTCCCGCAGCCGGCGCAGCAGCGCGGCGCGCGGCCGCTGGTCCGCGGCGTAGTAGCGGTAGCCGGTCGCCGCGTCCACGCGGGCGGGGCGCAGCACCGCGCAGTCGTCGTAGAACCGCAGCGCGCTCGGCGCCAGCCCCACCTGCCGGGCGAACGCTCCGATGCTCAGCAGGGCCTCGGTGCCGTCGGCGCTCCCGGTGGCGTCGTTGTCGTCCATGGGCGCGATTGTCGGGGTTCATCCGGCTTGAAGGTCAAGAAAACTCCTCGCGCGGGAGGCGATGAGTTTCGCCGGGCCCGGCGGTCCTACCAGCAGAACCGATTCCCCCAGGGAGAGCAGCATGACCGAGAGCAGCAAGGGCACCAAGGGCACCCGCATCACCGAGCTGGGCAGGGTGGCCGTCCCGGTCGCCGACCAGGACCGGGCGCTGGACTTCTACGTCGGCACGCTCGGCTTCGAGAAGCGCGCGGACATCCCCATGGGCGAAGCCCTCCGCTGGATCGAGGTGGCGCCGACCGGCGGCGCGGCCGCGATCTCGCTGATCCTGCCGATGGAGGGGCAGTCGCCCGGCGTCGAGACGGGGATCATTCTGGTCAGCGAGGACATCGACGCCGACCACGCCGCCCTGCGGGACCGCGGCGTCGATGTGGACGCGGAGGTCAAGCGGTGGGGCGACCCCGTGCCGCCCATGTTCGGATTCCGCGACCCGGACGGCAACAAGTTCATGATCGTGCAGTGAGCGTCCGGCTCGCGCGGCCCAGGGCGGCGAGGAAGGACTCCTCCTTCTCGCGCAGGGCCGCGCGGACCCGTCCGTCCCCGAGATAGAGGGTCGCGAAGGGGAGCGGCACGGTCGGTGTCACGGCCGACGCGGCCATGATCACCTCATGGTGGGCGCGGGCGCAGCGCCCCAGTTCATCGCGGTCGGTGAGCCGCCGCCGCAGCGCGTCCTCCGTGAAGTCGGCGGCGGACACGTCCTGGACGACGGCGGTGAGCGGGCCCGCGGCGAGGGTGCGGACGGGGGCCGCCGTGTCGAGCCCCGGGAGCCCGGCCAGGGCCGCCGGGTCGCAGTGCCGGCAGACGGCGAAGGCGTAGGTCACCGTGGGGAGCTGACGGGGCGCCGGCTCGTCGGGCTGCTCGGGTGCCATGCGTCCGTCCTCTCCTCGCGGCGGAGGGCGCCCAGCACAAGCTCATCCGCGTAGGCACCCGCCCATACGTGCATCAGTCTGGGCGTACGGGGCGCCCGGCCGCGCCTTGGGATGGGCCAATCCGGTGGTCCCGCACCGGCCTGCCGCCTACGAGGCGGGGCCGCCGTCCGCGTCCCCGCTCTCCTCCGCGCTCAGCGAGGACCACAGCCGCTCGCTCGCGCAGTGCATGTGCTCCGCCATGGCCCGCTCCGCCGCCTGCGGGTCGCGCTCGCGGATGGCCTGGAGGATCGCGCCGTGCTCCTTCAGCGTCCCGGCCACCGTGCCCTCGATGTCGCCCGCGCGCTCCATCCACACCTGAAGCAGCGAGCGGATGCTGTGGAGGATGTCGCTGAGGACGGTGTTGCGGGCGATGGAGGCGGTCTCCAGATGGAAGGCGATGTCGGCGTCGATGAACGCCGTGACGTCGCCGCCCGCCTCCCGCATCCGCTCCAGGTGTGCCTCGAGCCGTTCGACGTCCGCTTCCTCCGCGCGCTCGGCCGCCAGCCGGGCGGACATCGCCTCCATGAAGGTGCGCACCTCGACCAGGTCATGGGTGCGGCGCTGGCCGAGCATCAGGCCCCAGTTGATGGCCCGGGGCAGGAATTCCGAGGTCCCGGCGCGCACGTAGGAGCCGGAGCCGGGGCGGATCTCGATGATGCCGAGCACATCGAGTGCCGAGAGCGCACCCCGCACACTGGAACGGGCGACGTTGAGTGCCTCCGCCAGCTGGCGCTCGGCGGGCAGCCGGGTGCCGGGCTTCAGGTGGCCCTCGGAGAGGTGGTCCAGCAGCCGCTTGGCCACTTCGCTCACTGATGACTCCCGGACGACCGGGCGCAGCAGCGCGGTGAAGTTCGGCTGGTCGGGCTCGGCGCTCACGTGGCGTTTCCCCTCATGGACTCGGGTCCTCGGACATGGCTGCCCTAGTACATCACCAGGGCGGACGGCCCGGGGCGGCAGTGTTGCCGTAGGTGCTGGAGGTCCGCCCGTCAAGGGTTTCAAAAGCGACACACATCACTTTGGTTAATTGGTGACCAATTTTCGGAACGTGACCTAGCGTGTAGCCACCCCGCAGGACAAAGCCGTCCGCTCAGTCAGGAGCCGCCATGGGCACTGTCGCCCCAACCCCCGTCATCAGGGACGTCGAGAGATCGGCCGTGAAGAAGGTCTCGCGGCGTCTCGTCCCCTTCGTCGCCCTGATGTTCTTCGTGAACTTCCTGGACCGGACCGCGGTCTCCTTCGCCGAGCCCAACGGCATGGGTGACGCCCTCGGCCTCTCGGCGGCTCAGTTCGGACTCGCCTCCGGCATCTTCTTCATCGGCTACATCCTGCTGGAAGTGCCCAGCAACATGGCCCTGCACCGGTTCGGCGCCCGCCGCTGGCTGGCCCGGATCATGGTCACCTGGGGGATCGTCTCCCTGCTGTTCACCTGGGTGCAGAGCACCGGGCAGCTGTACGGGCTGCGCTTTCTGCTCGGCGTCGCCGAGGCGGGCTTCTTCCCCGGGGCGATCCTCTACCTCAGCCAGTGGGTCCCGGCCCGCCACCGCACCAAGATCCTCGCGCTGTTCTACCTGGCCCAGCCGCTGACCACGGTGATCGGCGCCCCGCTGGCCGGGCTGCTGATCAACCAGCACGGGGTGCTCGGCCTGGACGGCTGGCGCTTCATGTTCCTCGGCGTATCCATCCCCGCGATCCTGCTCGGCGTCATCGCCTGGTTCTACCTGATCGACCGGCCGGCCGACGCGAAGTGGCTGACCCGGGAGGAGAAGGACTGGCTCACGGCCGAGCTGGCGCGCGAGAACGGCACGAAGACGGGCGGCGCGAAGGAAGCCTCCGGGAACGGTGGGCATGGCGGGCGCGGCGCGCTCAAGGCCGCGTTCACCAACGGCCGGGTCTGGGTCCTCGCCCTTGTCTACTTCGGCTTCATCTACGGCCTCTACGCCCTGGCGTTCTTCCTCCCCACGATCATCAGCGGCTTCGAGGACCAGTACGGCACCCACTTCTCCGTGCTGGACAAGGGCCTGATCACCGCCATCCCGTACCTCCCGGCCGCCATCGCCCTCTTCTTCTGGTCCCGGCACGCCACCCGGCACGGCGTCCGCGCCTGGCATGTCGCGGGACCGGCGGCGCTCGGCGGGATCAGCATCCCGCTCGCCCTCTACATGGGGTCACCGAGCGCGACCATCGCGGTCATCACCGTCACCGCGTGCTCGATCTTCGCCGCGCTGCCCACCTTCTGGTCGCTGCCGTCCCAGTTCCTCACCGGAGCCGCCGCGGCCGCCGGCATCGCCCTGATCAACACCATGGGCAACGTCGCGGGCTTCGCCGCCAGCTACATCACCGGCTGGCTGAAGGACTTCAGCGGCTCCTACTACCTCCCGCTCTTCGTGGTCGGCGGCTTCATGCTCCTGTCGTCCGCCCTGATGCTCTGGCTCTCCACCCGGCCCCTCCCACAGGCCGCGGACGCCGAACAGGAGCTGATCGCGACCGGGCACTGACCCACCGCCCGTCAGCCCTCCCGTCACCACCCCTCACCCGCGGCCCGGAGGCCGCCCGCCATGACTCGACTGTTCAACACCCCCGCCGCCTTCGCGGACGAGGCCCTGGAGGGCTTCGTCGCCGCCCACCGCAGATGGGTGCGGCGCGTCCCCGGCGGTGTCGTCCGCGCCACCCCCACGGCCCCGGGCCAGGTGGCGGTCGTCATCGGCGGCGGCTCCGGCCACTACCCCGCCTTCTCCGGCCTGGTCGGCCGGGGCCTGGCACACGGCGCGGCGGTCGGCAACGTCTTCGCCTCGCCCTCCGCCCAGCAGGTCCACCAGATCGCCAAGGCCGCGCACAGCGGCGGCGGGGTGCTGCTGACCTTCGGCAATTACGCCGGTGACGTGCTGCACTTCGGCCAGGCCGAGGAGCGGCTGAACACCGAGGGCATCGACTGCCGGACAGTCGTCGTCACCGACGACATCTCCAGCGCCGCCCCCGAGGAGTCCGCCAAGCGCCGCGGCGTCGCCGGGGACCTCGCGGTGTTCAAGACCGCCGCCGCGGCGGCCGAGGCGGGCCTGCCCCTGGACGAGGTGGTACGCCTCGCCCGGCTGGCCAATGCCCGCACCCGCTCGTTCGGCGTCGCCTTCTCCGGCTGCACCCTGCCCGGCGCCGAAGCCCCGCTGTTCACCGTCCCCGAGGGCCGGATGGCGGTGGGCCTGGGCATCCACGGCGAGCCCGGCCTGTCCGAGGCGGCGGTCCCCACCGCCGACGAGGCGGCCGAGCTGCTGGTCTCCACGCTGCTGGCCGAGCTGCCGCAGGGCGTGGAGACCCCGCGAGGGCAGCGCGCGGGCGTGATCCTCAACGGCCTCGGCTCGGTCAAGTACGAAGAGCTGTTCGTGGTCTACCGCAGGGTCGCCCGGCTCCTCGACGAGGCGGGCGTGGAGGCCGTCGACCCGGAGGTCGGCGAGCTCGTCACCAGCTTCGACATGGCGGGCGTCTCCCTCACCCTCTTCTGGCTGGACGACGAGCTGGAGCCGCTGTGGACGGCCCCGGCCGACGCCCCCGCGTACCGCAAGGGGGCGCTCGGCCCGGCCGCGGACGTCAGCTCCGAGGGCTCCGAGGGCTTTGCGGAACAGCCCGAGCAGATCACCGTCCCCGAGGCGAGCGAGGAGTCGCGGGCGGCGGCCCGTACGGCGCTGGACGCGCTCGCCGCGGTCGTACGGACCATCGACGAGCACGCCGACGAGCTCGGCCGCATCGACGCGGTCGCGGGCGACGGCGACCACGGCATCGGCATGCGGCGTGGCTCCGAGGCCGCGTACGAGGCCGGGCGCCGCGCCCAGGGCCTCGGCGCGGGCGCCGGCACCCTGCTGTGCCACGCCGCCGACGCCTGGGCCGACCGGGCCGGCGGCACCTCCGGCGCGCTGTGGGGCGTCATCCTGCGCCAGGTCGGCACCGCCCTCGGCGACACCGACCGGCCCGACGCGGCCGCCGTCAGCAGGGGCGTGACCGCCGCGGCCGACGGCGTCATGCGGCTCGGCAAGGCCGAGGTCGGCGACAAGACGATGGTCGACGGCCTGGTCCCGCTGGCCGGCGCGCTCGGCGAGGCGGTGACTGTGTCCGAGGGGCAGCCCCTGGCCGCCGCCTGGGACGCCGCGGCCACCGCCGCCGAGGCCGCCGCCAAGGCCACCGCCGAACTCCTCCCGCGCCTGGGCCGCGCCCGCCCGCACGCGGAGAAGTCCCTGGGCACCCCGGACGCCGGTGCGGTGTCCCTGGCCCTGATCGCCCGCGCCGTGCACGGCGTACTCGCTGCGAAGAACGATTGAGATGAAAGCTGAGATGGCTCAGATGAACGAGAAGCTCCGCATCGTCGTCGGCTCCGACGACGCCGGTTACGACTACAAGGAGGTCCTGAAGGCGGACCTGGAGGCCAGCGAGCTGGTCGAGTCCGTCCAGGACGTGGGCGTGGACGCCGACGGCCACACCGCGTACCCCAAGGTCGCCATCGCCGCGGCCGAGCTGGTCGCGGCGGGCAAGGCGGACCGCGCGCTGCTGGTGTGCGGCACGGGCCTGGGCGTGGCCATCGCCGCCAACAAGGTCAAGGGCATCCGGGCGGTCACCGCCCACGACAGCTTCTCCGTCGAGCGCGCCATCCTCAGCAACAACGCCCAGGTCCTCACCTTCGGCCAGCGCGTGGTCGGCCTGGAGCTGGCCCGCCGCCTGGTGCGCGAGTGGCTCACCTACCGCTTCGACGCCTCCTCGGCGTCGGCCGCCAAGGTCGAGCTGATGTGCGCGTACGAGGAAGGCTCGGCCGAAGAGAACACGGCTGAAGACAAGACGGCCGAAGAGAGCACGGCCGCCTGATGCCCCGACCCGCCTCCGTCACCATCGGCGTGAGCCTCAAGATGTACTTCGGCCACCACGAGACGCTCAACTGGTGCCGCCGCGTCGCGGACATCGCCGACCGCCACCCGGCCGTCACCGGCGGCCTGGCCGAGGTCTTCGTCCTCCCCTCCTTCCCCACCCTCGTCCCGGCCGGCGGCCTGCTGGCCGGCACCGGGGTGCGGCTCGGCGCCCAGGACCTGTGCGCCCAGGACACCGGGGCGTACACCGGCGAGGTCAGCGGCGCCCAGCTCAAGGAGATCGGCTGCGGCTACGCCGAGGTGGGGCACGCCGAGCGGCGCCGCCTCTTCCACGAGGACGAGGCGGTCGTGGCCGCGAAGACCGCCGCCGCGCTGCGCAACGGGCTCACACCCGTGCTGTGCGTCGGCGAGCCCGAGCGCACCGACGCCGAGCAGGCCGCCGCCCGCTGCGTCGCCGAGGTCGAATCCGCCCTGGCCGACGCCGAGCGGGCGGGGGCGCTGGGCCCGCTGATCGTGGCGTACGAGCCCCAGTGGGCCATCGGCGCGCCCGAGCCCGCCTCGCCCGAGCACATCCGCGCGGTGTGCGCGGCGCTGTCCGCGTGGCTCGACGGGCGGGAGCCGCTGGCCGGCAGCCGCGTCGTGTACGGCGGCAGCGCGGGCCCGGGGCTCCTCACCCGGCTCGGCCGGGAGGTCGGCGGGCTCTTCCTGGGCCGCTTCGCGCACGACCCGGCGGCGTTCGAACAGATCCTGGACGAGGCGCTGGCCCTGCACGGGACGCCTGTGGCGGGGGGTGTGTGAGATGGCCCTCGGCCTGAGCACGTACGCGTTCTTCTGGCAGATCTCCGGCAAGGCGCCCAAGCGCCTGACCCTGCCGGACCTGCTGCACCGCACCCGGGAGCTGGGCGTCGGGGTCTTCCAGATCTGCGACTACCCGCTGATCGAGACGTTCGACGACGCCGAGCTGGCGGACCTCCGCGCCCTCGCGGAGGAACTCGGCATCCAGCTGGAACTCGGCACGCGCGGGGTCCGCCCGTCGCATCTGCTGAAGTACCTGGACCTGGCGGACAAGCTGGGCGCGACCTTCGTCCGCTCCATGCTCAACACCAACGACCACCGGCCGACCGTGGACGAGGCCGTCGCCCTGTTGCACGAGGCGCTGCCCGCGTACGCCGAGCGCGGCGTGACGGTGGGCCTCGAGACCTACGAGCAGGTCTCCACGGACGACCTGCTGGCCGTCGTCACCGGAGTCGACAGCCCGCACCTCGGCGTCTGCCTGGACCCCGGCAACAGCGTGGCCCGCCTGGAGCGGCCCGCCGACGTCATCGACCGCACCGCCCCGTACGTGGTCAACATCCACGTCAAGGACTTCTCCTTCACCCGCCGCGACGGGTGGGTCGGCTTCACCTTCGCCGGCTGCCCCCTGGGCGAGGGCCTGCTCGACTACGGCCACATGGTCGGAGCGGTCCGCCCCGAGGAGCGGGGCGTCAACCAGATCGTGGAGCACTGGCTCCCGTGGCAGGGCGGTTTCGAGGAGACCGCCCGACTCGAAGACGCGTGGACCAAGCACAGCGTCACCACCTTGAACACCCTGATGCACCGTGATGCCCTGATGAGGAGCGCCTCATGACCACCCCCACCGCCCACGAGCCCAAGACCGTCGCCGTCGTCGGCGCCGCCGGAAAGATGGGCCTGCGCGTCTCGGCGAACCTCGAGAAGAGCGACTTCCGCGTTCTGTTCAGCGAGAACTCCCCCAAGGGCCAGGAGATCCTGGCCGAGCTCGGCCGCGAGGTCGTCGACTCCGCCAAGGCCGCGGCCGAGGCGGACGTCGTCATCCTCGCCGTCCCCGACCGCGTCCTCGGCGCGGTGTCCGAGGCGCTGGTGCCGGTGATGAAGCCCGGTTCGGTCGTCCTCACCCTCGACCCGGCCGCCGCCTACGCCGGCCTGCTCGCCCGCCGCGACGACGTCTCCAACGCCTGCGCGCACCCCTGTCACCCCTCGGTCTTCCTGGAGCGCACCACCAAGGAGGAGTGGGCCGACACCTTCGGCGGCATCGCCGCGCCCCAGGAGGTCGTCGCCGCGTTCGAGTCCGACGACGAGGCGGCCCGCGAGCTGACCGAGACCGTCATCCGCACCATGTACGCGCCCGTTGTGGACGTCCACTGGGTCACCGTCAAGCAGCTGGCCGTGCTGGAGCCGACCCTCGTCGAGACCATCGCCTGCATGGTCGGCGCGCTCCTGACCGAGGCCCTCCACGAGACCGTCCACACGGTCGGCGTCCCGGAGTCCGCCGCCCGCGCGATGCTCCTGGGCCACACCCAGGTCGCCCTCGCCAACACCCTCAAGGGCGACAACCCGTTCTCGGACGCGTGCCTGATCGCGATGGACTACGGGCGTGAGTCGATCGTGCGCGACGACTGGAAGAAGGTCTTCCAGGACGACGAGCTCGACAAGGTCATCACGCGGATGCTGAAGATCAAGGAGATCCGCCGCGCGGCGTGAGCCCGGGTGGGGGGCGCCGGGGTGCTGGGGTGCCGGGCCGCCGTGAGGCGGCTCGGCCGCCGTGGGGCGTGGCGGCCCAGCGCCGCGGGGCGGCATTCGGCCCGGCCGTCCTCCCCGCCGTCTCGCGCCTCCGGCGCACTGCGGCAACTACGGGGGAGGGGGCGGGGGCGGGCGGCCGGGCCCGGCGCGCCCGCTCGTTCAGTCCGTGGTGAGCCGGTCGAGGGCGCCGGCCTTGACGGCGCGTATGAAGACGCCGAATGTGGCGGGGCTGGCGGCGAGTGTGGCGTTAGGCCCATCGCTCTCCTGCATTTTGACCCTACCGTCACTGTCGAGGGCGACGTAGACGCAGTTGCCTGCGTTGCCGCTGTAAGACGACTTCCGCCAGTTGTAGGTGGACACAGACGTTCCTTCGCTAGATGCCGTGTGCGATGCGGCGAATCATGTCGCGCGACTTCGTCGGCTTCAACGCGAGGGCTTCCAGCCGGTCCAGCGTGCTCCGGTACCTGGTGAGTTGAGGCTGCGTGTCCAGGAACTCGGAGCCGTGGTCGGTATCGAGCTGCACCGTGTCCAGGTGCGGCACCTCTCCACAGAGGTAGATGATCCCCTGGCCGGAGTTGGGGAAGGCACCCGCGCCGAAGGGGATCACCCGCACGGTGATGTGTTCCCGCTCGCTCATCGCGAGCAGGTATTCGAGCTGTTCGCGGGCCACGCTCGGACCGCCGAATTCCATGCGGAGCGCGGCCTCGTGGATGGTTGCGATCAGCGGTGTCGGCTGCTCCCCATGAAGCACCGCCTGTCGTTTGACCCGGTGGGAGACCCGGTGCTCAACCTCGTGCGGTGCGAGGGGCGGCTCGACCGCGCTGACGATCGCGTGGGCATGCGCCCTGCTCTGGAGCACCCCTGGCATGTGGATGACGGATGCCACCCGCATGGCCCGGGCGTGGTGCTCCAACTCGGCCATGTCGAGCATGCTCGGCGGGAGGATGTCGCGGTATTCGTCCCACCAGCCCCGCGTGCGGCCGCCGGTCATGTCCGCGAGCGCTTCGATCAGCGCCTGATCGGCACATCCGTACGCCCGCGCCGTGGCACGTACCCGGTCGGCGCTGACCGCGTAGCCCCCGGACTCGATGCTGCTGACCCGCGACTGCGACGAACCCAGCAGCGCGGCCGCCTGTGTGGCGTTGAGGTCTGCCTGTTCCCGTAGCCGACGCAGTTCGGCTCCCAGCCGACGTTGCCGAATGGTCGGCGGAAGCTTGATCCGGGCCATCGTGCTTTCCCTCCCGCTCACGCGTGGTGCCGTTCACCCACACGAGGGATGTTATGACGTATCCCATCAGTTGAGTTCACTGGATCATAGCTCGCGGCTATGGTGTAACTCACACGCAGGGGCGCGGCATTACCTCGCTGGCCGCGCGCCGCTCTGCCCAACTCCTCCTCTGTGACGGGAGACTTCCATGGCCACCGTAGCCCCCCAAGACCCCAGCTCAGCGCCGTTCGAATTCGATCAGGAAGTCTGCGAGCTCGTGCTCGACACCGCGCCCCGCATGTTCGCCGTGATGCAGGAATACGACCTGGAAACGGAAGACCCGGACGCCCAGGTCGCCGCCTGGGGCATGGCGCACGAGGATGGCAGGGTGCACGTGATCAGCGTGAGTGGCGCGGTGACCATGTCCCTCGGATCACCGGAGCGCGCGGTGTGGCACTACGGGCGCCGCAAGGGGGTCTCCGCGCGGCTGGTGTGGCTCGCACCGGGCGCGGGTGCGTTCACGCGGGTCGAGGCCGCGTGACGGTGTCGAACGGATCTGTCGGCTCCTGGCGCGGAAGTGCCGCGTCAGAGGCTCAGTTGGCGGAGCTGCGGGCCGAACTCGCGCGAGTCGCGCCCTCCCGGATGGCGGAGATGACGTCCGAGCAGGATGCGATCTTCGCGATGGCCGCCGAGTCCAACAGCTTCGCGCCGATCGCGATGTTCCAGCTCAAGTGGGCCACCGTGATCGAGATCCAGCGTTCCCCCGGCGTGGCCCGGCGCCTGCGTGCCGCCGAGGACGCCGCCCAGTCGCTCGACAAGGACCACCCGAAGTGGCGCGCGGTCATGGGCGAGATCTGCAAGATCATGCAGGCCGCGCGTGCTGAGGCGATCAGTGGGCGACCCTGACCCCCGAGGTGATGAAGAACGTCACGGCGTAGGTGAAGCGGCCCGCGCTGACCGCTCGATCGAACTGGGCGACGAACCTGTCCGCGTCAGCCGCGTCGAGGTATCCGCGAGTGGCGGCGGTGTGGGCCCAACTCCGGAGTCCCATGACGTTGTCGACGGCCCTCGGGTCCCGGACGACAAGGGTCCGCGCCTCCACGGCGCTGTCTTCCAGCGCGCGAGTGGCGAGCATGCCGGCGTGGCGATGGGCCGGCGTGCCATTGCGAAGGTTGGCCTCGGCGCGGAAGCGCAGCACCTGGGCGGCGAGGTCCTGATCCGCCCGACGGGGCACACCGCGCGTTGTTAGTCTGCGTGGCCGTGACGAGAATCAATAGCGGGGGCGCTGCCGACGAGTTGTACGCCCGTATCCAGACGGCCGCCGAGGGCACGCCGTATCGGATGTGCCGGACGGAGCGGGGATTCGACCTGACCGTGGACGTCGACGTCCCGCAGTGGCAGGAGCTGCTGACCCGTCGCCGGGTCAGACAGGTGTACACGTACCGCGTCGCACTGCGCCCGCAGGAGAAGATCTACACGCTGACGGATGTCGTCCGCACCGTCGAGTACGAGGCGGGCTTGGGCGGAGTGCGGCTGGGCGCGGCGGTTTTCGTCGGCCGGAGTCTGTCCCGGAGTTCGTACCGCTCCTTGGACGGCTCCGAGGAGTACACCTTCTCGTCCGCCGAGGGGCACGGCCTGATCCGGGGCGCGGCCGGGGATCTGGGCTGGCGGGAAGCCCAACCGGCCAGTGTGAAGATCGCGGCGGGCTTCGCGGTCCTCGGTGGGCTCGGGGCTATTGCCGCGCTGATCGCTGTCGCGATCATCAAGTGGCTCTGAGTCACCGTGTCTGGCGAGCCGCCGAGGCCGGCTTCTCCGCGTGGGAGGCGGTGCAGTACTGGGTGGGAGGGCCGGAGGATCCGGGGGCGGGGCGTGGCCGCTGACGCCGGGGGCGGATGCTGTTGGATTCGCAGGCTGTCCATCACCTCGCAAGCCAACCCGCCGAAAAGTAGCAGCCGTACCCGTGCGGCACGGCTGACCCTTCGGCTGGGTGTTCGCGTGCGGGTCAGGCGATGCGACCGAGATTCATGATCACGATCGTCACGGTCGAGTCCGTGATTTCGTAGATGATTCGGTAGAAGCCGACATGTAAACGGCGGAGGTCGGGGGATCCGTATGCGGCGGCCCCGGGCGGGCGCGGTTCTTCGGCAAGAAGATCGACGGAGGCAAAGACCTGCCGCAGCCCGTCCGGGTCGTCCTTGAGGAAACGGGCTGCGGTGTTCAGCGCCTGTTCCCGCCAGATGATCTGATAGCTCAATCCTGCTCCAGCCCCAGTCGCCTGCGGGCTTCTTCATGGGGGATCCCGACGAAGGTGCCGTTTGCCTGGCTGGCTCGGTATTCGGCCAAGGCCAGTGCGTCCTCCAGATCCGCAAGTTCCTGGGGGTTTATCAGCACGGCCGCAGGCTGGCCGTGATCCGTGATGGTGATGCGCTCGCGGGAGTGGGAGGCGCGGCGGACAAGTGACCCGAACCGGGCCCGGGCCTCCGTCATGGGCAGTACATCAGACATGTGCAGAACTGTACACTACTGTGCACGTCACTGTGCGTGGTTGGATGTTGCTCCCCTGGCCCGTGATCGATGCCGTGTCCACGAGGGCCGGATGTGGTGCGTCGGCATGGCGCCGTAGTGCCGCAAGAGTGACCCGACGCGTCCGTGCATGTGCGGACAGTCCGCGGGTGTGGTAGGGGTGGCGCCCGGGCCGTCGCCGGACCCGGCGGACGTTGTCGGCGGGGGGCCGTACTCTGGAAGACCCCCGGCCCGTGAGACGTGTCGGGCCATTCGCGTTGTTCGCCTCCGGGATGGAATAGCCCCTTATGAGCCTTACCGGTCTGCTCGACGCCGTCGTACGGGACCCCGCGCTCGCCGAGGCGGTCGAGGCCGCCGCCAACGGCGGGCGGCACCATGTCGACCTGGTCGGCCCGCCCGCCGCCCGACCCTTCGCCGTCGCCGCGCTGGCGCGCTCCGCCGGGCGGCCGGTGCTGGCGGTGACGGCCACGGGGCGGGAAGCCGAGGATCTGGCGGCGGCGCTGCGGTCGCTGCTGCCGCCTGACGCGGTGGTGGAGTACCCGTCGTGGGAGACGCTGCCGCACGAGCGGCTGTCGCCGCGGTCCGACACGGTCGGCCGGCGACTGGCGGTGCTCCGGCGGCTGGCGCACCCGAGCCAGGACGACCCGGCGACGGGCCCCGTGTCGGTGGTGGTCGCGCCGGTGCGGTCCGTGTTGCAGCCGCAGGTCAAGGGTCTTGGGGACCTGGAGCCTGTGAGCCTGCGGTCGGGGCAGAGCGCCGATCTGGGGGAGATCACAGAAGGGCTGGCGGCCGCCGCGTACTCGCGGGTGGAGCTGGTCGAGAAGCGCGGCGAGTTCGCGGTGCGCGGCGGGATCCTGGACGTCTTCCCGCCGACCGAGGAGCATCCGCTCCGGATCGAGTTCTGGGGCGACGACGTCGAGGAGATCCGCTACTTCAAGGTCGCCGACCAGAGATCCCTGGAGGTCGCCGAGCACGGGCTGTGGGCCCCGCCCTGCCGTGAGCTGCTGCTGACCGCGGAGGTGCGGGAGCGGGCCGCGGCGCTCGCCGAGGACCACCCGGAGCTGGGCGAGCTGCTGGGCAAGATCGCCGAGGGGATCGCGGTCGAGGGCATGGAGTCGCTCGCGCCCGTGCTCGTGGACGACATGGAGCTGCTGCTGGACGTGCTGCCGGCGGGCAGCATGGCCGTGGTCTGCGACCCGGAGCGGGTGCGGACCAGGGCGGCGGATCTGGTGGCGACGAGCCAGGAGTTCCTCCAGGCGTCCTGGGCGGCCACCGCCGGTGGCGGCGAGGCGCCGATCGACGTGGGCGCCGCCTCGCTGTGGAGCATCGCCGACGTCCGCGACCGGGCCCGCGAGCTGGGCATGATGTGGTGGTCGGTGAGCCCCTTCGCGGCCACCGACGAGGACATCGAGGAAGACACCCTCAAGCTGGGCATGCGCGCCCCCGAGAGCTACCGGGGCGACACCGCCCGCGCGCTCGCCGACACCAAGGGGTGGCTGGCCGACGGCTGGCACACGGTGTATGTGACCGAGGCCCACGGCCCGGCCTCCCGCACCGTCGAGGTGCTGGGCGGCGAGGGGATCGCGGCGCGGCTGGACGGCGACCTCGCCGCGATCAAGCCGTCCGTGGTGCATGTGGCCTGCGGCTCGATCGAGTACGGCTTCATCGACCCCGCGCTCAAGCTGGCCGTGCTGACCGAGACCGATCTGTCCGGGCAGAAGGCGGCCGGCAAGGACGGGGCCCGGATGCCGGCCCGGCGCCGCAAGACCATCGACCCGCTGACCCTCCAGGCGGGCGACTTCATCGTCCATGAGCAGCACGGCGTCGGCCGCTACATCGAGATGGTGCAGCGCACCGTCCAGGGCGCCACCCGCGAGTACCTGGTCGTCGAGTACGCGCCCGCCAAGCGCGGCCAGCCCGGCGACCGGCTGTTCGTGCCGACGGACCAGCTGGAGCAGATCACCAAGTACGTGGGCGGCGAGGCCCCGAGCCTGCACCGCCTGGGCGGCGCCGACTGGACCAAGACCAAGGCGCGCGCGAAGAAGGCGGTGAAGGAGATCGCGGCCGATCTGATCAAGCTCTACTCGGCCCGCATGGCCGCGCCCGGCCACGCCTTCGGCGCCGACACCCCCTGGCAGCGCGAGCTGGAGGACGCCTTCCCGTACGCGGAGACCCCGGACCAGCTGACCACCATCGGCGAGGTCAAGGAGGACATGGAGAAGTCGGTCCCGATGGACCGGCTGATCTGCGGCGACGTCGGCTACGGCAAGACCGAGATCGCGGTGCGGGCGGCCTTCAAGGCGGTGCAGGACGGCAAGCAGGTGGCCGTGCTGGTGCCGACCACGCTGCTGGTGCAGCAGCACTTCGGCACCTTCAGTGAGCGGTACGGGCAGTTCCCGGTCGTCGTCAAGGCGCTGTCCCGGTTCCAGACCGACACCGAGGCGAAGGCGGTCCTGGAGGGCCTGCGGGACGGCTCGGTCGACATCGTCATCGGCACCCACCGCCTCTTCTCCGCCGAGACCAAGTTCAAGGACCTGGGCCTGGTCATCGTGGACGAGGAGCAGCGCTTCGGCGTCGAGCACAAGGAGCAGCTGAAGAAGCTCCGGGCCAATGTGGACGTGCTGACGATGTCCGCCACCCCCATCCCGCGCACCCTGGAGATGGCGGTCACCGGCATCCGCGAGATGTCCACGATCACCACTCCGCCGGAGGAGCGCCACCCGGTGCTCACCTTCGTCGGCCCGTACGAGCAGAAGCAGATCGGCGCGGCCATCCGGCGCGAGCTGCTGCGCGAGGGCCAGGTCTTCTACATCCACAACCGCGTCGAGTCCATCGACCGGGCGGCGGCGCGGCTGCGCGAGATCGTCCCCGAGGCGCGGATCGCCACCGCCCACGGCCAGATGGCGGAGACCGTGCTGGAGCAGGTCGTCGTCGACTTCTGGGAGAAGAAGTTCGACGTACTCGTCTCGACGACGATCGTCGAGTCCGGGATCGACATCTCCAACGCCAACACGCTGATCGTCGAGCGCGGCGACAACTTCGGCCTCTCCCAGCTGCACCAGCTGCGCGGCCGCGTCGGGCGCGGGCGCGAGCGCGGATACGCGTACTTCCTCTACCCGCCCGAGAAGCCCCTGACCGAGACCGCCCACGAGCGGCTGGCCACCATCGCCCAGCACACCGAGATGGGCGCGGGCATGTATGTGGCGATGAAGGACCTGGAGATCCGCGGCGCGGGCAATCTGCTCGGCGGTGAGCAGTCCGGCCATATCGCGGGCGTCGGCTTCGACCTGTACGTGCGCATGGTGGGCGAGGCCGTCGCCGACTACCGCGCCTCGCTGGAGGCGGGCGGCGGGGAGCCGGAGGAGGCCCCGCTCGAGGTCAAGATCGAGCTGCCGGTCGACGCGCATGTCCCGCACGACTACGCGCCGGGCGAGCGGCTGCGGCTCCAGGCGTACCGGGCCATCGCCTCGGCGTCGAACGAGGAGGACATCCGCCACGTCCGCGAGGAGCTGACCGACCGCTACGGCAAGCTGCCGGAGCCGGTGGAGAACCTCCTGCTGGCCGCGGGGCTGCGGCTGCTGGCGCGGGCCTGCGGGGTCGGCGACATCACGCTCCAGGGCTCCAACATCCGCTTCGGTCCGGTCGAGCTGCGCGAGTCGCAGGAGCTGCGGCTGGGGCGGCTCTATCCGCGGTCGGTGATCAAATCCGCGACCAGGCAGGTGCTGGTGCCCCGGCCGGCGACGGCCAGGATCGGCGGGAAGCCGCTGGTGGGGCGGGATCTGCTGGCGTGGACGGGGGAGTTCCTGACCACGATCCTGGGGGCGTAGGCGCAAGGCCTTGAGTCTGTGGTGGACATGAGACGGGGACACGCCGTGGTGTCGGCGTGTCCCGTGTCTCGTACTCACCGCGAAGTCACGAACTCACCGCTCTCCCGTGAGCTTCCGTGACGCCTCGACGGGGTCGCCGAGGTACTCCCGCAGGTCGTTCGCCTTGCGGCTGAACGACCGGAACGCGTAGACGGTCTCGGCCGCGTCCACGATCTCGCAGTCGGCGCGGCCGAGCAGCTCGCGGGTGATCACGATGGCGTTCTCCGCGTGCACATACCGGTCGAGCAGGTGCTCCTGGACCGCGTCCATGCCGGAGTCCGCCAGCATCTGCCCGCAGTCCCGGGTCCACTGGGCCAGCCAGGCCGCCCGCTCCAGGTATGCGGCGGACTCACCGCTGCCGTCGTCGAGGGCGGCGAAGGCGGGGGCGAGGGCCTTGAGGAGGCGGGCGCGGTACTCGCCGTGGCGGTCCTTGAGGTGCGGATGGTCCTTCGAGAACTCGAACCAGTTCGCCTCGATCTTCCCGATCTGCTCCAGGAGCACCGGATTCCGCTCGTAGTGGCCGTTCTCGACGCCCTGGAACACCTGGCGCAGCAGCTCGAAGGGCAGCTCGGTGGATTCGGCCAGCAGGACCGCGTCGTACAGGTCCGTGCCCTCCGGGTGCATGTCCGACTCCAGCCACAGGATCTTCCAGGCGAGGGAGAGTTCGGGCGTCGCCGCGTGGAGCCGGATCGGGGGCTCGGTGCCGGTGCGGCGGGGGATCGAGGTGACGGCGGAGGGCGCGGGCAGCCGCTCGTTGAAGACGAAGTCGAGCTGGACCGTGCCCGGCGGCACCCCGTCCGCCCCGGACGTCCATGGGATGACCAGACGGCGGCCGGGAACGCGGTCGTACGTCCAGATCTCGTCGCCGACCGCGCCCCGGGAGTCGATGCGGACCGGCCCGCCCGCGCGCCGGGAGCCGAGGTCGGCGGCGCGCGCGATGCCGTCAAGCATCCGGTCCGTACGCTCGTCCGCCAGCTCCCAGGAGTCGGGGACCACGACGAAGTCCAGGTCACCGGGTTCGCGCGCCGCCTCGCCGTACCAGGCCTTGAGCAGCACGCTGCCGCGCAGCACCAGATGCTCGGCCCACGGCGACTCCGCGACGGCGGCGAGGACCAGATCGGTGGCGCGGCGGCGGGCGGCGTACCAGCGGCGGCCGGCCTCCGCGTCCTCGAACTGCGGCTCGCCGGGCCGCATCGCCCGGGCGTGGTGGGCCATCGAGGGGTCGAACACCGGGCGCTGGAGCACGCCTTCGCCGAGGACGGGCCGCAGCGACTTCGGCAGACGCATCTGCTCGGCGGTCGCCTCGGTCAGCTCCTCCTGGGGAACGGTGCCGTCCTGCGGCCATGGGCCCCAGCCGAACGCCGTCCACGATGACTCCGATGCCGACGCTGCCTCTGTCATCTCGCTGCCTCCTCCTCGGGTATCCAGCCCGCGTCCAGGCCCTCGTCGCTGTCATACACGACGAATTCCCGTTCCATCGACACGATTTCGCGGCCGTCCGCGCGCAGGGCGGCGGCCAGCGCCTCCAGTCGGCGGCCCGCCGTGTCGCGGCCGACCAGGCGGCACCGCTGGGTGACGAACCGCTCGGCGCGCCCGTCGTTCCGTATCCGGCGGGCGTTGCGGGAGAGATGGGCGGCGTGGGCGCCGACGAGCGGCAGCAGCCCGGCCGTGTCGTCGGCAGTGTCGTCGGCAGTGTCTTCGGCCGCGTCCAGGAGCAGCTTGATGTGGTGTTCGAAGTAGTAGCGCGGGCCGAGGGCCCGGCCGCCCTCGTCGGACACCGGCACCCCCTCGGCCCACGGCGTCGCCTCGACCTTCGTCCGTACGACCGTGAAGCCCGCGCCGGCCAGCCCGGCCGCGGCGTCATCGGCGGCGGAACGGGCGGCGGTCAGCGTGCCGTCGGCGCGCAGCGTCAGCATCGGCTGGGAGGGCACCCGGCCCCGGTCGAGGACGATATGGGCGAACTTCCAGGCGCGGTCGGCCGCGTACCGCTCCAGCGCGCGGTACGGAACGGGGGAGTCCGGGTCCGCCGTCCCCGTGACGGGGCGGACCGTCAGATGGATCTCGAACTCGCCGGTGACTGTGAACACACCCGAGATGTTCTCAGCGGTGTCTCGGCTAGGGTCGGCGGAGTGACCGCCGTCATAGCAGCGATGCTCACCGCCGTCGTCGGCGTCCTGGGCACGCTCTTCGCCCCGCTGCTGCAACAACGGATGACGGCGCGGCAGCGCGCCGAAGAGGCGCGCGTGGAGGACCGGCGGCGCCACCTCGAGGAGCGCCGGGCCGCGTACACGGCCATGAACCGCGCCTCCCGGCAGTTCCACACCCTCCTCAAGGACGCCCTGCACCGGATCAGGGACGGCGTCTACACGGACGAGGACCGCGGCGGGCTTGAGGAGGCCAGGCGCGAGTACCGGGACTGCTACGCCCAGGCGCAGATGATCGTGCCCGAGCGGGTCCTGGAGGCGTCCCGCGACCTCAACACCGTGCTCGCCGGGGTCGACGCCATGGCCAAGCGGATCGACCGGGGCCTGGCGCGCGAGGGGGAGACCGCGGCCGCGGCGCTGACCGAGCTCAAGGAGGCCGAGCCGAAGCTCTCGGCGATGCGGCGCGTGATGCGCGAGGACCTGGGCATCACGGACTGAGCCGCCGCGCCCGCGCCCCGCCGCGCCACCGGCCCGTGATCCTCTTCTCCCGCCCTGGCGCGGCGCCTACATTGGCCGGATGACCAATGACCCGATGATCAACGAGGCTTCGCCGCGCCCCCGCGTCGGCGTGATGTTCGACCGGGGCCGCAAGCCGGAGGAACTGCCCGCGTTCGCGCGGGCGGTGGAGGAGTACGGGGCGGACGACCTGTGGGTCGTCGAGGACCTGGGCTGGACCGGGTCGATCGGCTCGGCGACGCTCGCGCTGGCGGCGACCGAGCGGCTGCGCGTCGGGATCGGGATCCTCCCGGCCCCGCTGCGCAACCCGGCGCTGCTGGCCATGGAACTGGCCAACCTGGCCCGGGTGTTCCCCGGCCGGTTCATCGCGGGCGTCGGGCACGGCGTGCCGGAGTGGATGGCGCAGGTCGGCGCCGCGTCCCCGACCCCGCTCGCCCTGCTCGAAGAGACGATCACGGTGGTGCGCACCCTGCTGCGCGGTGAGACGGCCACGTTCGACGGCCGGACCGTCCACATCGACGGCGTACGGCTGGTCCACCCGCCCGCCGAGCCCCCGCGCATCGTCTCGGGCGTCGTACGCCCGCGCTCCCTGGAGCTGTCCGGCCGCGCCGCCGACGGCACGGTCATGGCCGAGGGCCAGGGGCCGGCCGCGATCGCCGCCGCGCTCGGCCATATCGCGAAGGGGCGCGCCGCCGCGGGCGCCGACCGGCCGCACGAACTGATCGTCTTCACCCATCTGTGTGTGGCCGACGACCCCGAGCACGTGGCGACGGCCTCCGCGCCCGTACGCGACGAGTACTCCGAATGGCTCGGTATCCCGCGCGAGGAGGTGTTCCTCGCGGCGGGCGACGCCGCCACCGCGGCCGAGCGGGTTTGGGCCCTGTGGGACGCGGGCGCGGAGACGGTCGTGCTGCGCCCGGTGGGGGAGGACGCGCTGCCCCAGGTGCGCGCGGCGCTGGCCGCGTTGGAGCGCTGACCGCCGCTGACGGACCGTCTCCGATTGCGCACGCTCCGGACACCGACTTAGCGTAAATGTAACAAATAGGGCATACGGGGCGTGTCGCCCCGGTGTCCTTCCTCGTCTATGTCGTCGTGTGGAGGATCCATGTCGGTGATGACTGGCGCCCAACCCCTGCAACAGACAGGGCCCCAGATGGGTCAGCAGCAGCTCGGCCAGATCGTGCAGCAGGCGATGCAGCAGGCATGCCAGCAGGCGAGTCAGCAGATCGCCCAGCGCATGCAGCACACCGTCCAGCAGCTCCAGCAGATGAACCAGCAGGGCATGGGGCAGCACGCGCACCCCTACATGGCCATGGCGCTGCACTACTCGCTGCGCAGCGGGATCCGGCAGGCGGTCGAGCAGGCCGTGCAGCAGGCGCTGCCGATCGCGGTCATGACGCTGATCCAGCAGCAGGGCATCGGCATGGGCCAGCAGGGCATGGGCCAGCAGGGCATGGGCCAGCAGGGCATGGGGATGCAGCCGGGCATGGGCCAGCCGGGGATGGGCATGGGCATGGGCCAGCCCGGGATGGGCCAACCGGGCATGGGCATGGGCATGCAGGGATTCGGCCAGCAGCCGTACCAGCAGTACCAGCAGCCGGGCTTCGGCTTCGGCCAGATGGGCCAGCAGCCGTACGGCATCGGCTGACGCAGCCCGGGTTGACGCGGTGCGGTGTGCCGGGAGCGGTTCCCGAGCACACCGCATCACCGTGGGGGCGCGGCCCCCGGTCGCCGGATCAGGAGCGCGAGGACGACGTGGGTGTGGTGAAGGTGGACGTGATGCTCAAGAACAGGCCCGAGAACGACAGCGACGGCGGATCCGGGAGCGCGAACCAGCCCGCCCGCGCGGGCAAGGAGGAGGGGCCGCGCAAGAAGAGCACGAGGCGCGCCGTCGCGGTGCGGCCGCGCCGCGAGCGGTACTTGGTGACGCCGCTGCCCCAGCACCTGCTCCCGCCCGGCGTGGCCGCGCTCGACATGGACACGGTGTGCGAGCGGCTGGGCCGGATGCCGGAGGTCGCGGTGGTCCGCCGGCTCCGGGCCGCGGGCGAGCCGGACCCGATGGGGCCGCCCGCCTGCTGCCCGGAGATCGCGGTGGTGGAGGCGGCCGAGGAGCAGGTGCCGTCGATGCGGTCCGTGCACGTCCATGTGGAGCCCGACCTTCCGCTGAACGGCGCGGGCGCGGGCGCGGCCTCCGGTCCGGTGGCGGGGCTGATGCCGCTGCCCGACCCGGGGCTCGTCGCCCCGCTGGACGCGCCCGTGGAGATCACGCTGCGCGTCTGCGGCCCGGACGAGGAGCCGCTGGCCGGCGCCGGGGTGTTCCTCATCGGGGCGTCCTGGCCGGTCCAGGGCATCACCGGCGCCGACGGGACGGCGCGGCTGGCGCTGGCCACCGAGACCGCGCAGTCCCTCCAGGCCCTGTACGTCCGCCCCGCGAGCGGCTACGTCGACCGCTGGATCCACCGCCCCGATCTGTCCGCCACCCAGGAGAACCTGGTCACCCTCACCCCGCTGACCAAGGCCTACCCGGGCCTTGAGGAGCGGCAGCAGTACGGCTGGGGCCAGCAGGCCATGCGGCTCGACCGGCTGCCGCCCACGTTCCGCGGCTTCGGCGTGAAGGTCGCGGTCATCGGCTCCGGCGTGGCCGCCGAACACCCCGATCTGAAGGACCGGGTGCGCTCCGGGGTGGATCCGGTCGGCGGTACGGAACGGGGCTGGGCCCATGACGCCATCGGCACCGGCACCCACGCGGCCGGCGTGATCGCCGCCGCCGACACCGGCCCCGGCGTCATCGGCATCGCTGTCGACGCCCGCATCGAGGCCTGCCGGGTGCTGCCCGGCGGCCGCTTCAGCGACCTGATCGCCGCGCTCGACCACTGCATCGAGACCGAGGTCGACATCGCCCATATCGCGGTGGCCACCCCGTACTCCTCCGCGCTGGTCGCGCGCAAGCTCGCCGACGCCCACGCCGCGGGCGTCGCCTGCGTCGCCCCGGCGGGCGACTCCGGCGGGCCGGTCGCCTTCCCGGGCTCGCTGCCCACCGTGTTCACCGTCGGCGCGCTGGGCGCCTTCGGCTCGTACCCGCCCGACACCTCCCAGGCCACCCACGCGGGCCCGCCCCTGACCCCGGAGGGCCTGTTCGCGGCGCGGTTCAGCGCGTACGGCCCCGAGGTCGACGCCGCCGCGCCCGGTGTGGCGGTGCTGTCCTGCTCGGCGCGCGGCGACTACGCGGCGCTGGACGGCACCGGCCCGGCCTCGGCCCATGTCGCCGGGCTCGCGGCCCTCGTCCTGGCCCACCACGAGGACTTCCGGGGCCACTTGCCGCCCCGGGGACCGGGCCGGGTCCAGCGGCTGTTCGAGATCATCGCCGCGAGCTGCCGCCCGCTGGCGCTCCCCGGCACCTGGGAAGCGGCGCGCACCGGCCGCGGTCTGCCCGACGCGCTGGTCGCGCTGGGCCTGGCGCCCGGCGTACAACTCGCCGCCACGGTCCCGTCCTACGCCCCGCCCATGGCCGGCTACGGCGCCACGCCCCAGTGACCTCGGCGGGTTCTCTCCCCTACCCGCCCCTTCCCTCAACTGGGGCTCCGCCCTCAGACCCCGGGAATCCGAGGGTGAGCACCCCCGCGGCGGAGCCGCACATCGGTGCCGTGGCAGGGGCTTTGCCCCTGGACCCCCGGGGTCTGGGGCGGAGCCCCGGTTTCGGGAAGGGGCGGGGTGGGGGAGCTGTACCCATGTGCGGCTCCGCCGCGGGGCAGCCGCAGGCGCCGAGATCCGCCGGACAGGGGCGGGGGGGAACGGGGTTGGACGCGGGGGACATGGTGCCACTGGGGCGTACCGGGCTGTCGGTGAGCCGCCTCGGGCTCGGGCTGGCCTCCATCGGCGGCCTCTTCGCCCCCGTACCCGCCGCGCAGGCCGCCGCCACCCTCGACCGCGCCTGGGAGCTCGGCGTACGGCTCTACGACACCGCTCCCGTCTACGGATACGGGCGCTCCGAGGCGCACGCCGGAGCCGCCCTCGCGCCGCGCCCGCGCGGGCAGTACGTCCTGTGCACCAAGGTGGGCCGGCTGATCGAGCCCGGCGGGCCCGACACCCAGCCCATCTGGGCCGACCCTCCGCCGGGCGTCGGGCCCCGCCTGGACTACACCTACCCGGCGGTGCTGCGCTCGGCGGCGGAGAGCCTGGAGCGGCTCGGCCTCGACCGGGTCGACGTGCTCCACATCCACGACCCCGACGAGGACTACCCGACGGCCGTCACCGAGGCCTACCGGGCCCTGGCCGAGCTGCGCCGCGCCGGCGTCATCGGCGCGCTCTCGCTCGGGGTCAACCACGCCGACGTCGCGGCCCGCTTCCTGCGGGAGGCTCCGCCACCGGGCCCCGACTGCGTGCTGCTCGCCGGCCGGTACACGCTGCTCGACCACTCGGGGCTGGCCGAGCTGCTGCCGCTGTGCGCCGAGCGCGGCGTCGCCGTCATGGCGGCCGGCGTCTTCCAGTCCGGTCTGCTGGCCGACCCCCGCCCCGGCGCGCCGCACGGCTACCGGAGCGTTCCCCCCGAACTGGGCGCGCGGATACGGGCGATCCGGGCCGTGTGCGACCGGCACGCGGTGCCGCCGCTGGCCGCCGCGCTCCAGTTCCCGTTGGGGCACCCCGCGGTCGTGACCGTGGTGGTCGGCGCCCGCGCGCCCCACGAGATCGCCGAGAGCGCGGGACTGCTCGCGCATCCGATTCCGCCCGCCTTCTGGGCCGAGCTCAAGGCCGTGGGGCTGCTCCCCGCGGAGGCGCCCACGCCACGCTGATTAGCGGTCCCAGATCTTGTGGTACGCCTGGCGGTAGCCCTCGGAGTCCCAGGACAGCGCGCCCCCGCTGTTGGCGGCGGTGGTGATGTGCACGGGGGCGACGTATCCGCTGGCCGGCTGGCCGGAGAAGGCGCGGTTGAACTCGTCGACGATCTGCCAGCCCTGCTCGGAGAGCGGCTCGGGCACCGTCGCGGCCTGGTACTGCTTGCGGTTGACGCGCTCGAAGGCCGACGGGTCGCCGTCACCCGCGCCGATGTTGAACGGGGCGCCGTCGCCGGCCTTCCCCGCGGCGCGCAGCGCGGGGGCGCCGTGGCGGAAGTACAGGTCGTTGATGGCGACGGAGTAGGTCCACTGGTCCCCGAAGCGCTTGAGCAGGGCCGAGACCTCCTTGATGGAGCGGCTGTTGGCCTCGGGGATGGGGATGTTCCTGTAGTCGAGCAGCTTGACGTCGGAGCAGGTGGCCAGCTCCTTCTTGATCAGCTCGGACTTGTTCCTGGGGAAGTCGGACGTGGTGTCGGTGAACACGACCACGCCCGCGCGGCCGTTGGACCGGGCGATGATCCAGTCGGCGCTGATCTTCGCGACGTCCTCGACCCTGGATGTCACATTGCTGAAGAGTTCCGGGTCCTTGCTGGGGCCGGGGGCGACGGTGGCGTGCCAGCCGATCACCGGGATGCCGGCCGCGTTGGCCCGCCGGACCTCCTTGGGGACGATCTCGGGGCCGAAGCCGCTGATGACGATGCCGTCCGCCTTGATCCGGAAGGCCTCCTCGAAGGCGGCCTTGACGCCGGCGGTGGTGCCCTTGCCGTTGATCGTCCGGGAGTGCCAGCCGACGACCTTGGCGGCCTCCTCGACGCCTTGGGCGACTCCGGCGGGGCCGGGGTTGGCCAGGGTGTGGGCGATGAAGACGATCGTCTTGCCGCGCACGGCCTTGGGCCCGGTGGTGGGTCCGGTCCAGGGGACGTCCACGTCCTCGGCCTTCTCGACGGCCTTCTTGGCCTTGGCGAGCACGGTGGGGCAGCCGGGCTTGGAGGAGCCCGATCCGGACACATTGGTGTCGGAGTCCGGGTCGCAGCCGGCGGCGGTGGCCACGGCCAGGAGCGCGACGGCGGTCGCGACCGCCTTGCGGGTGGGGTGCACGGGTCTCCTCGCGGGCAAGAGGGGGCTACGGCTTCGGGATGGCGGAAAGCAGCGTATGGGTGGGGGGAAGACAGGGTACGGGCCACCCGCCCCCGGGGCGTCCGGTGAAGGGCGTTCAAAGTGCCGTCAAGCGCGGCTTTTCGGTGGGCAAATGCCGCAGAAAGCCCATGTTTCCTGGTCTTAATCGCCTATGCCTTGCGCGCTTCCCTGCAAGCGGTAGTGTTCACCGCCGGTCGGACTGTGGCGCGATTCCATCGCTCGCACGCGGGCGTGTGCTGTCGTGCGCGCCCGTGAGCTGAGCGCGTCATGCTCCCCCGGACGTCGGCGGTCTGCACCAACCACACCTCGGTCACCGCTCAGAAGCCCTTGAAAGGAGGCCGGGTGTCTGTGGACACGGTGGACCCGTCGCCGGAAGCCGACTCGTCCGACTCGGCCGACTCGGCCGACTCGTCCGACAGTGCGCCGCCGACGCCGCGGTCCGGCCGGAGGGCCGGGGCCCTCCTCGACCGATGGCCGTTCCGGCGGAAGATCAACGTCCTGGTCATCGTGCCCGTGGCGGTCGTCGGCGTGCTGCTGGCCATCGGCGTCACCGGCCAGGTGAACGAGGCTCAGGACGCCGGGCGCCTCGCCGACCAGGTGCGTGACAGCGAGCGGGTCGCGGCGCTGATCAACGAGGTCCAGGCCGAACACCGCCAGGCGCTGCTGCTGTCCGTGCAGCACGACGCCCTCCGGCCCGGCACCGCCCTGCCCTCGACCAACGCCTACCGCAAGGCGCAGCGCCGGACCGACGAGCAGGCCGCCGCCGTGCGTTCGGCGTTCGGGTCGGGCCTGCCGAAGGAGGAGGAGCAGGCGCTCGAGTACGTCGGGGGCCTGTCCGTGCTGCGCGACAAGGTCGAGCGGGGCTCGCTCTCGGCCTCCAACATCAGCCCGGCGTACGCCTCCGCGGTCGACTACCTGATCGACGGCATCGGGCTCGACCACTCCGCCGCCGCCGCCTCGTCGTCCTCGGTCACCCGGCTGCTCGACGCGGTGCTGCGCGCCGACGCCGCCCACGCGGCCTTCGAGAGCGGGGTCTTCTCCGCGCAGACCCAGGACGCCAACGCCCTCACCGAGTACACGCGGGCGGTCGGCGCCCACGCGGAGTACGCGTACCAGGCGGAACGCTTCAGCAGGATCGCCACCCCGGCCCAGGTCCTGGCCCTGGGCGGCATCGAGCGCAACGCCGAGCAGAACGGCATCGCCGACCAGTTCGCGGAGCTCCAGATCGATCCGAGCTCCCTTCAGGGCCAGTCGCCCGAGCAGCTGCGCAAGGTGATGGCCACCGGAACCCGGCAGGCCGAGGCCCGTCTCGACATCACCCAGTCGCTCATCGGGCAGATCGCCGACCAGGCCGACAGCCTCTCCAAGAGCGCCCTGGAGAAGGCGCTGGCCATGCTCGGGCTCGCCCTCCTCGGCTTCGTCGTCTGGCTGACCTTCGCCGTCCTGGTCCGCCGCTCGGTCGTACGCCCCCTGGAGCGGCTGACCGGCGCCGCGCGGGAGGTGGTCGACGTGGCAGGCGAGGAGCTCGCCCGGGTCGAGTACGACGAGTCGGCGGAGCGCGCCCCGCTGCGCCCGCACCCGATCCCCGTCCCGGTCCGCGACGAGATCGGCGACCTGGCCGAGGCCTTCAACCAGGTGCAGGTCACCGCCGCGGCGCTGCTGGAGCGGCAGGTGCTGAGCCGCCGCAACGTGGCCGAGATGTTCGGCAACGTCGGGCGCCGCGTCTCCAACCTGACCTCGCGCCAGCTCATGCTGATCGACTCCGTCGAGCGCGAGGAGACCGACCCCGAGGTCCTGGAGCGGCTCTACCGCATCGACCACATCGCCGTACGCCTCCAGCGCAACGCCGACAGCCTGATGCTGCTGGCCGGTATCCGGGAGGCCGACGTCGAGGCCCGGCCGACCACCCTCGCCAACGTCATCCGGGCCGGCCTCGGCCGGATCGAGGGATTCCAGCGGGTGTCCCTGCGGTCCGAGACGGACATCACGGTCGCGCCCGACATCACCGGCGACCTGACGCTGATGCTCGCCGAACTGCTGGAGAACGCGGTCTCGTTCTCCCCGTCCCACATCCCCGTCGAGGTGGTCGTCCGGCCCGGCACCGACATCACCTCGGCCGGTGGGGCGCTGATCGAGATCATCGACCACGGCCTCGGGATGAGCGCGGATCGGCTCGAGGAGGAGAACGTCCGGCTGGTCCACCGGGAGCGGCTCGACCTCGTACCGAGCAAGGTGCTCGGCCTGTTCGTGGTCGGCACCCTGGCCCGGCGCTGGGGGGTACGGGTCGAGCTGAGCCGCACCCCCGGCGGCGGCGTCACCGGCACCGTCTGGATCCCGGCCCCGCTGCTGCTCACCGTCAGCCCGCTGGACCCGGCACCGGCCACGGACGCGCCGGCGGCCGCGGCGAAGGGCGCGGGCAAGGGCGCCGGCAAGGGCGCGGGCAAGGGCGCGGGCAAGGACGCCGCCGCGGTCGGCACCGTGTCGGAACTCCCCGCCAGGCCGGACCCGCTGACCAAGCCCGTGCGGACCTCCGCCTCCGCCGCGCCGTCGGGGCCGGGCGGGCTGCCCCGGCGCATCCCGACCCGTAAGGCGACGGAACGGACCCCCGGGGCCGCCGCCGACGCCACACAGCCGACCTCCGCCGCACCGCTCTCCGCACCGTCCTCCCGGCCGCTGCGCAGGCGGGTGCGGGGAGCGACCCTCACCAAGACCACCCCGGCGGCCCAGGTCGTCCCGGCCGAGCTCCGGCCCGTCGACGCCGAGGCGGTCCGTACCGAACTCGACGAGTTCGAGGCCGCCGTACGCAAGGCCGAGCAGGACAGCGCCGCCACCCCGACGGAGCCGGCTCCGTCCCACCATCACAGCACCAGGAAGGGGTCGGGCAGTGACCACGCCGACAGATAACGGCAGTTCCGAGGAGCGGACGGAACCCACCGATCTGCGGGCCGCCGCGGCCGACTTCACCTGGCTGCTCGACCGGTTCGCCGGCGAGACCGCCGGTGTGGTGGACGCCATCGCGGTGTCCTCCGACGGGCTGCTGATCGCTGTCTCCCAACTGCGCGAGCAGGCCGACTCGGAGCGGCTCGCCGCGATCGTGTCCGGCATCACCAGCCTCGCCGCGGGCGCCTCCGGCAACTACGGCCTCGGCGGCCTCAACAAGGTCATCATCGACCTGGAGGGCGGCCATGTGCTGGTGTCGGCCATCGGCAGCGGCGCCGTGCTCGGCGTGGTGGCCTCGAAGGAGGCGAAGCTGGGCAATATCGCCTATGAGATGGCCCTGTTCGCCAACCGGGCCGGGGCCGCGCTCACTCCCCAGCTGGTGCTGGAGCTGAAGAAGAGCGCCGGCGCCACCCCGTCCGGCTGACCCGTCCCACCACACGGGGCACAGGGCACAGGCATGTCGGAAGGGGATCGTGATGGCCGCCGGTGAATCAGTACCGCACGAGTCAGCGGACGGCGCGTGGGACCGGCCGGAGTCGGCCGGGCGCCCCTCGGCGGTCCGGCCGTTCCTGCTGACCGCCGGCCGGGTGTCCGGGAGTGGCGCCGCGCCGTCGCTCCCGGTCGAGGCCCAGGTCGTGGCGACCTCGTCGGGGCTCTCCGCCCTGCACTCGCTCACCTTCGAACACCACGACCTCGTCGCCGCCTGCCGGCGCCCGCAGTCGGTGGCGGAACTGGCCGCCCGGCTGCGACTGCACCTCAACGTGGTCCGGGTGCTGGCGGGGGATCTGTGCACCGCCGGCCATCTGGCGGTCCATGTGCCGGACGCCAGGGCGACCCAGGACATCTCCGTACTGCGAAGGGTTATCGATGGGCTCCGTGCCGTCCCCGACTCCCGGGGCATACTCCGCGACAGCAGCTGAACAGCCGCCGCTGCCGGTCAAGCTGGTCATCGCCGGCGGCTTCGGGGTCGGCAAGACCACGGCCGTGGGCTCGATCTCCGAGATCCGGCCGCTGACCACCGAGGCCGCGATCACGGAGGTAGCGGCGGGCGTGGACGATCTCACGCACACCCCCGGCAAGACCACCACCACGGTCGCCATGGACTTCGGCTGCATCACCATCGACCCCACGCTGAAGCTCTATCTGTTCGGCACCCCCGGCCAGGACCGCTTCGGCTTCATGTGGGACGACGTGGTCGAGGGTGCCCTGGGCGGCCTGGTGATCGTGGACACCCGCCGCCTGGACGACTGTTACGCGGCGGTGGACTACTTCGAGCACAAGGACATCCCCTTCGCCGTGGCCGTCAACGCCTTCGACGGCGAGGTGCAGCACGAGCTGGACGAGGTGCGGTGGGCGCTGGACGTCTCCGAGCACGTGCCGCTGATCGTCTTCGACGCCCGGGAGCGGGGCTCGGTCCGGGACGCGCTGCTGGTCGTCCTCGACATCGCCCTGTCGCGGGCGGAGAGCGCGGCCGCGAGCTGACACCGGGCGTCGCGTCGGTGCGGTGGTGGTGGGGGAGGAGGATGGACGGATGACCGCCGACTCGCGTGCCCATTCGTTCAACGCGGCCGCCGCCCAGTACGCCGCGAACCGCCCCTCCTACCCGCCCGCGCTCCTGGACACCGTCGAGCGGCTCATGGACCGCCCCCTCGCGGGCGCCCGCGTCGCCGACGTCGGCGCGGGCACTGGCATCGCGACGGTCCTGCTGCGCGAGCGCGGCGCGGAGGTGATCGCCGTCGAGCCCGGTGACGGCATGGCGGCCCAGTTCCGCCGCACGCTGCCCGACGTCCCGATCGTCCGGGGCGACGGCAACGCCCTGCCGCTCGCCGACGCCTCCCACGACCTGATCACCTACGCGCAGTCCTGGCACTGGACCGACACCGGGCGCTCCGTCCCGGAGGCGCTGCGCGTGCTGCGTCCGGGCGGCACACTCGCGCTCTGGTGGAACATCAGCGCCCTCGATGTGCCGTGGATCGCCGCGCAGGACGAGCGCATCGCCCACCACTGCGGAGTGAAGTCCCACTTCAAGGAGCGCCCCGACGACGACCGCGTCATCCAGCTCGCGGGCCTCGGGGGTCTCAGCGTTACGTGCCGCAAGCTGCGCTGGAGCCGAGCCGTCCCCCTCGACACCCATCTCGCCAACATCAGCAGCCACTCGGCGTTCCTCGTCCTCGGCGAGGCCGGCACCCGCGCCTTCCTCACGGAGGAGCGCGGCCGCCTGGGCGCGATCTTCCCTGAGGGGATGGTGGAGGAGACGTACGTGGTCGACCTCCTGGTGGCGACCCGCCCCTAAGGCGCTGGGTCGACCGTGGCACGACTGGCCAGCCGCTCGTAACGCTGCCGAGCGGCCTGCGGAGTCCCGAGCCCGAGCCCGAAGGCCACCTCCTGCCATGTCATTCCGCGCCCCCGCGCCATCTGGAGCAGCCCGACCTCCAGCTCGTCCATCTCCCCGCGCACCAGCGGCACCAGGCTCAACGCGGCGGTGATATCGGCCTGATCCACCTCCGGCTCCCCGTCAACCGGCCGCGCGGCCCCGCTGAGCAGGAACGACACCAGCCGGACGGCCTCGTGCGGCCCGATGACCGAAGGATGGACCTGCCGGCGGCGCTGCTCGTCGGTCGCGGCGTGCCGCTCGGCGATGCGCAGCAGGGACGCGTACACACGGTGGGCGCGCGCCTGCTCGGGCCGCGGGGGCGTGAAGGGGTCGTCGGTGTGCTGCTCAGGGGTCGCTGACATGAGATCAGGATGGGATGACGCACATCCTGATGTCAACTATCTATTTTAAACGAATTGTTCATCGTGAGAGGGTGTTGTCATGGGCGACGCAACAGCACACTCCCTCCGTGAATTCGCGGAAACCATGGTCCGGTTGGGCATCGCGACGGAGGAGCAGGCCGCGACCGGACTGGCGGAGGCCGAGGCGATCGGCATGGACCTCGACGAGAAGTTCGAGGACACCAGCGAGCTGACGTTCCTGGTCGGCGAGTGCGGCCTCGGCTTCCAGACGCCCGAAAAGGTCTTGGGCTACCTCGAGGACGGCTACGCGGAGCTGCTGTTCGACGCGGCCGCGTGCGCCGGCGGCTCGGTGGTCGTCGACGACGTCGAGCTGGTGAAGGACGAGGACGGGGAAGAGTACCTGCACTTCCGCCGCAACGGCCGCTCGATATGGCACCCGGCGGAACACCTCTCCGACGACACCCGCTACATGGACTGGAACGCCGCCTTCGACGCCATAGCCGACCTCGTGCCCGGCAACGACGACCCACGGAGCTTCCACCAGCTGGACGAGGACTCCTATGACGCCTGGTGGCTCCTGCTGACCCCCGAACAGGCCAAGGCCCTGGAGGAGTTCGGCCTCCCGATGCCCGTGGAGCTCGGCGACTGGGTGCGTGACGGGATGCCCGCGGTGGAACCCGAGACGCCCGCCTGGTACGTGGAGGACGACCGCCTCCACGCGAGCGAGGAGTCCCGCCGGCGCCTCGACGCCTGGCTGGCCCCCATGGACGCCGCACTGGACCGCTGGCGAACGGCCCACCTGCCCGACGACTTCCCCTTCGACTACTCCCTGGACTCGCTCTCGGCGCTGGAACGGCTCGTACTCGCCCGCTTCGACGGCCCCGCCGCGCTGGAGGCGGCCCCCGAAGACGAGTTCTTCGCGGGCGCGATCAGGTACGTCGGAGAGGCCGCACTGCGGCTCTGGCCGTGCCGCTGGACGTACCAGCACTCCGACGACCCCCACTCGGTCTCGGGCAACGAACCGATGATCCGTTCCAACGCCCCGGACGGTTTCGCGGGGGAGTTCTCTCCCGACTACGTACTGCGGACCCTCGTGAAGGCACGCACGCACTGGGACATGCGAGAGCACATGCAATATGTCGGCGAAGCGGTCGACGACTACCACAAGGCGCTCCGCGCCCGCGCCCACGGCGGCTGATGGGGCAGGCGGGCGCGGTCCATGCACGAACCGGCACACGAGGCGGTAGCGACGGCGGCGCCCGGCAAGCCCTTAGACCGTGTCGAGTTGGGCGGCCAGGTCGTCGGCCTACAGGTCGAACCGGTCCGAGGAGGCGGGCGGGTCGCTGACGGGGCGGGCGACGTAGGCGGTGCGCAGGCCGACGCGCTGCGCTCCAAACCGCGTCAACGTCCAACCGCCCGCCGCGTCCATGCGACGCAGGCCGCCCGGTCGGGGACCGTTGCCGAAGTCGCTGACATCGACCCCCATTCCGGCCAGGTCGGTCAGCTGCCCTGCGAGGCGCTCCACTTCGGTCACCACGTGAGCGGGGATGCCGCCTGCCACGTGGGCGTGATCGGGGTCGTACTCCCAGCGCCAACCAGTGCTCACCGCGGCGGGAGGCCGAGCGCGGCGTGTGCGTCGTCCAGGATCTTGCCGATCGCGGACGCGGCGCGTCGGGCATGCGTCGCATCGCCGGTCTCGGCGGTGTCCTCCCAGTGACGGAACTCTTTCGCGAGATTCGGCTGCCGCTGAATGTGGACGTAGACGGCCCACTGAGCGATGAACCGCTGGAGGGGGGAAAGATCGGAAGCCTGACGGGACCGATCGGCGGCCTGATCCAGCTCCCGTGTGAAGGAGGGCAGAGCGGCGGGGGCGATCTGCGCGACGGCCTGGCGGAGGGCCGTGACGGTGGCGGAGGGCTGAGGGATGAGTGGCTGCCCGGCGCTGGAGGTGGTCATTGCTGCTCCCATGGGCGAGATTCTTATCCCTGGGAGCAGCGTATCGAGTGCGGGCTCGACCACATCGCCCGAACGAGTGAGTTCGCAGCCCTTCAGCTTTCCGCGTGGGCGAACTGCGCGGCGCTGCGCCCGGCCCGTCAGCGCTCGACGAAGCAAGGCGTGGGCCAAGCGGCGATCGGGTCGCTCGACGCGGAGTAGATCTCCAGCAACGACAGATACCCGTCTTGCGTGAAGATCATTGCCCCGGCGTTCTCCGGTACGGCATACCAGGCATCAACGGCCGGGTTCCCGTGTTCCGGGGCCGGTGGCACCGCCGCGCGGTTCACCTCCAGGTCGACCGTCGCACAGCCGCAGCCGCACCTGCCGGCCACACGCGTATGGGCGATCTGGGCACGCAGCGCGCCGCTCACCGGATCGGTACCGGTGAGCAGCGCGTTCAGTGTCGCCGAGACGTCTGGCGGCAGGCTCTCAGCCATCCGCCTTGGCGACGCCGATCGGGCAGGAGACGCCCGTGCCGCCGATGCCGCAGTAGCCGGCCGGGTTCTTGTCCAAGTACTGCTGGTGATACGCCTCCGCCGCGTAGAAGGGGCCGGCGGGGAGGATTTCGGTGGTGATGTCGCCGTAGCCGGACTTGGTGAGGACGGACTGGTAGGAGGCGCGCGAGGCCTCGGCCTCGGACTGCTGCTCGGGGGAGTGGGTGTAGATCGCCGAGCGGTACTGGGTGCCGACGTCGTTGCCCTGGCGGAAGCCCTGGGTGGGGTCGTGGGACTCCCAGAAGAGCTTCAGCAGGGTGGCATACGAGGTGACGGAGGGGTCGTAGACGACGCGGACCGCTTCGGTGTGGGCGGTCAGGCCGCTGCACACCTCTTCGTAGGTGGGGTTCTGGGTATGGCCGCCCTGGTAGCCGACGAGGGTGGTCCAGACGCCGGGGGCCTGCCAGAACTTGCGCTCGGCGCCCCAGAAACAGCCGAGGCCGAAGTCGGCGATCAGGAGGCCCTCGGGGTAGGGGCCGGACAGCGGGTTGCCGAGGACGGTGTGGCGCTCGGGGACGGAGAATCCGGGTTCGGCTCGGCCCTTGAGCGCTTCCTCGGCGGAGGGGAGGTGGGACTTCTGGCGGCTGAACAACATCAATGGCTCCTAGGCTCCACATCGGTGGGTCGAGGCGGTCGGTGGGTCGTGGCGGCGGGGGCGCACCTCCTATAACAGGGTGGGGCGGTGGGCCATTCCGGGCGCCCCCCACCCCTCAGCGCGGCAGCGTCGCCGGCGTGCCGCCCCGGCCCTCCCAGCCGGCCACCGCAAGCGCCCGGTAGACCGCGTACTCGGCGGCCGGGTCCGCGCCGTACGACCACGGGATCGCGCCCACGTGGCCGTCCACATGGCGGAGCTGCTCCATCGCCTCCGCGTAGCGCTCGGCACGCACCAGGAACCAGATCAGCAAGTGGCGGACGTGGGGCTGGACCGGGTGGTCGGCCGGGGCCTCGTTGACCGCGAAGAGGGCGCCCTCGATGGCGCGGCTGACCACCGCGCTCTGGTAGAGGGTGCGCACCAGGTTTGCCTCCGGGAGGTGCTCGAAGACCGCGAAGAGGGGGAGGGCGGGGAGGAGGGTCTTGGCCGGGGCGGAGCCGGCGGCGGCGTGGCTGAAGGAGTCGGCGAGCTCCTGCGAGCCGTGCCACTTCTCGCACCAGTAGTGGAGGGCTGCGAGGTGGGCGCCCATGTGGTGCGGGGCGCGCTCGGTGACCTTGGACCAGAGCTCTTCGAAGTCGGCCTGCCGGTACGCGAGGCCGCGCGCGATGCCGAGCTCGATGATGTACGGCACCGGGTCGCCGGGGGCCAGCAGCGCCGCCTCGCCGCAGACCGTGCGCGCCTCCTCCAGGATCATCCGGAAGTCGTCCGACGACGGGTCGCGCAGCGCCCGGCGGACCAGGAACTCGGCGTGCACGGCGGCCGCGCCCGGGTCCTTGGGTGCCGCGACCCGCCAGGTGCGCAGCCACATGCCGCCCTGGCCCGGCGCGTGGGCCAGCTCGAAGGCGGCGGCGCCGGCCAGCGTCTGCACGCGCTGCCAGCGGAGCTCGGAGTCCGCGTCGGTGAGGGCCAGCAGCCGGGCGGCGGGCTGCCAGTCCTGGGTGCGCTGGACCTCCTCCAGGGCTTCCAGCAGCTCGCGGTCCGGGCCGGGCAGCCGTACGTCCAGCCGGTCCTGCGGCACGAAGCCGTACGCCCCCGGGTCCGTGGCGAGCACCCCGCCGCGTTTGGCCTCGCCGGTGCCGCGGATCCGGCGCAAGGCCGGCACGACGAGGACACCGCCGATCATGACGATCGCGATGAGGAAGATCAGATTCTCCATTGTTGTCCCCTGCTGTCCCCTGCTGCTCCGGTGCTGTCCCGGCTGTCCCGTGAGAAGTCGGGCCCGGTCCCCCTAGGAGGAACGCCTGAGCTCCAGACTATGTGCCCGCGGAGTGCGTGAACCCGGTAGCACCGCGGTGGGCATTACCCTCGGCCCCATGACCGACCAGCACACCCAGCAGCCCGCCCCGCGCGACGATGCGCAGCGCGGCACGCAGAGCTTCGAGACGCTCGCCATCCACGCGGGGCAGGAGGCGGACCCGCTCACGGGTGCCGTCGTCCCGCCGATCTACCAGGTCTCCACCTACAAGCAGGACGGAGTGGGCGGGCTCCGCGGCGGATACGAGTACAGCCGCTCCGCGAACCCCACCCGCACCGCCCTCGAGGAGAACCTGGCGGCGCTGGAGGGCGGGCGGCGCGGCCTGGCCTTCGCGTCCGGTCTCGCCGCCGAGGACTGCCTGCTGCGCACGCTTCTGGTGCCCGGTGACCATGTCGTCATCCCGAACGACGCCTACGGCGGCACGTTCCGCCTGTTCTCGAAGGTCGCGGAGCGCTGGGGCGTGGAGTGGTCGGTCGCCGACACCTCCGACCCGGCCGCGGTGCGGGCCGAGCTCCGGCCCCGTACGAAGGTGATCTGGGTGGAGACGCCCAGCAACCCGCTGCTCGGCATCACCGACATCGCCGCCGTCGCCGACATCGCCCGCTCCGCCGGGGCCAGGCTCGTCGTCGACAACACCTTCGCCAGCCCCTATCTCCAGCAGCCGCTCGCGCTGGGCGCGGACATCGTCGTGCACTCGACGACCAAGTACATGGGCGGGCACTCGGACGTCGTCGGCGGCGCGCTGGTGGTCTCCGACCCCGCCCTCGGCGACGAACTGGCCTTCCACCAGAACGCGATGGGCGCCGTCGCCGGGCCGTTCGACTCCTGGCTGGTGCTGCGCGGCGTCAAGACCCTCGCCGTACGGATGGACCGGCACAGCGCGAACGCCACCCGCGTCGCGGAGCTGCTGGTCGCCCACCCCAAGGTGACCGAGGTCTTCTACCCGGGGCTGCCCGGGCACGCGGGGCACGAGGTGGCGGCCAAGCAGATGCGGGCCTTCGGCGGGATGGTCTCCTTCCGCGTCGCGGGCGGCGAGCAGGCGGCGGTCGACGTCTGCGACCGGGCGCGGCTGTTCACGCTCGGTGAGTCGCTGGGCGGCGTCGAGTCGCTGATCGAGCACCCGGGCCGGATGACGCACGCCTCGGCGGCGGGGTCGGCGCTTGAGGTGCCCGCCGACCTGGTGCGTCTCTCGGTCGGCATCGAGGCGGTCGACGATCTGCTGGCGGATCTCAGTCAGGCCCTGGCCTAGGGCTTGGATTCTGGCTGGATTTGGGCCCTCGCCAGGCCCTCGCCAGGCTCTCAGCAGGCCCTCGCCAGGGCCTCACCAGCCCTCGACCGGCGGGCTGGTGTCGGTCGGCGGAATCGTCCACGGCTGGACGATCGCCGCCCACACCGCGAAGGCGATCACCGCGGAGATCAGCAGGACCCAGCCGGCGGCCCGTACGGCGCGGAGGCGGCGCAGCATCCGCCGCCCCCGGGTCGCCGCCCGGCCGGGCAGGTCCGGGGGCACCGCCGGATAGGGGCCGTCCAGCATCCGGCGGACCTCGTCCTCCTTGCGGTCGGGGAAGCTCATGCCGGGGCCTTCGCGTCCCCGCGGCGCACCGCGGCCCCGGGCGCGGGCGCGCCCGGCGGGCGGCTGCGCATCAGCGTCACCGAGCGCGTACAGATCGCCCGTACCCGCTCGACCGGCAGCCCGAGGGCGGCCGCGGCCTGCTCCTCCGCCACGCCCTCATGCAGCCGTAACACCAGCACCAGGCGCTCCTGGGGGGTGAGCCGCCCCAGGAGGCCGCCGCGGGGGCGGCGGTAGCGCCAGGCGCGATGGGCGAAGAGGGCGGCGAGTTCCGCGCGGGTGCGGTCGTACGGGTCCTCCCCGCGCAGCCGGTCCCAGCGGGCGTAGGTGCGGGCGAGCGCGGTGGTCAGCAGGCGCTCGGCGTCCTTGGATTCCCCCGGTGGTTCCCCCGTCAGCAGTGTCGCCGCATGCAGCAGCCGACCGCCCGCCCCCGCGGCGAACGCCGCGAACTCCCGGGCCCGGCGGCTCTCCCGTGCTGCCCGCCTCTCGCGCACCAGCCCTCCGCCTCCTGCCCCCTTCGGGACACGGGTCCTTTTCAGGACACGGCAGTTACGGCCATCCGGTCAAGAGGCGTGACGTCAGGGCGCGCTGGGCCGGGAAGGCCTAGGAGGCGGACGCCGCCTGGGGCACGGGGGCGTGCGCGGCGGCCAGCGCGACGTTGAAGCGGCCGAGCAGGTCGCAGAAGATGTCCCGCTCCTCCGCGGTCCATCCGTCGGTGACCTGTGCCATCAGCGCGCGCCGCGAGGACCGCACCTCCTCCAGGCGGGCCTTGCCGCGCGGGGAGAGCTGGAGCACGACCGCGCGGCCGTCCTCGGGGTGCGAGGTGCGCTTGACCAAGCCGGAGTCGACCAGCGGGGCGACCTGCCGGGTGACGGTGGACGAGTCGATGCCCATGCCCGCGGCGAGCGCCTTGACACCCATCGGCCCTTCCTGGTCGAGCCGGTTGAGCAGGAGATACGCGGCGCGGTCCATGGAGTTGCGGGCCTGTCCGACGCCGCCGAGACGGGTCTGTTCGGCGCGCCGGGCGAAGACCGCGACCTGGTGTTGCAGGAGGTCGAGTACGCCGGTGTCGAGGTGGGTCGTCATGTCCGATTGGGTGGGCATGGACTAAGGCTCACTTCATGCGGTGGTCTGTGGGATGGGGCACAGAGTACGCGGCTGGGGGCCCGCCCGTACGGGGGCTGCAGAAACCTGCCGCCCCGATCCGGCCCTCCCTGGAGCACGTGGGGCGAGCTGCGAGACTTGGGACCATGGCCCCACGCACGACCCCCGCTTCCGGTACCTCTTCTTCCGGTACTCCGGAGCCCGCTTCCGGAGTCCCGGCTTCCGGTGTCCCGGCGTCCGCGATCACGCTCGACGAGGTGCGCGCGGCGCAGAAGATGTTGTCGGGGGTCTCCCGGGTCACCGCGCTCGAAGGCAGCCGCTATCTGTCCGGCCTGGTCGGTGCTCCGGTCCATCTGAAGTGCGAAAACCTCCAGCGCACGGGCTCCTTCAAGCTGCGCGGCGCCTATGTGCGGATCGCCGGGCTCAGCCCCGAGGAGCGGGCCGCGGGCGTGGTGGCGGCCAGCGCCGGGAACCACGCGCAGGGCGTCGCGCTGGCCGCCTCGCTGCTGGGCGTGCGCTCGACCGTCTTCATGCCGCAGGGCGCGCCGCTGCCGAAGATCGCGGCCACCCGGGACTACGGCGCGGACGTGCAATTGCATGGCCAGATCGTGGACGAGACGATGCGCGCCGCACAGGAGTACGCCCGGGAAACGGGCGCAGTCTTCATCCACCCCTTCGACCACCCGGACATCATCGCGGGGCAGGGCACGGTGGGCCTGGAGATCCTGGAGCAGTGCCCCGAGGTGCGCACGGTCGTGGTGGGCGTCGGCGGCGGCGGGCTCGCGGCGGGGGTGGCGGTGGCGGTGAAGGCGCTGCGGCCGGACGTACGGGTGGTGGGGGTGCAGGCGGCGGGCGCCGCGGCGTATCCGCCCTCGCTGGCCGCCGGGCACCCGGTGTCGATCGAGTCGCCCACGACGATGGCGGACGGGATCAAGGTGGGGCGGCCGGGCGAGGTTCCGTTCCGGATCGTGGACGAGCTGGTGGACGAGGTCCGTACGGTCTCCGAGGACGCGCTGGCCGGCGCGCTGCTGCTGTGCCTGGAGCGGGCGAAGCTGGTGGTCGAGCCGGCCGGGGCCAGCCCGGTGGCCGCACTGCTCATGGAGCCGGAGGCCTTCGAGGGGCCGGTGGTGGCGGTGCTCTCGGGCGGCAATGTGGACCCGCTGCTGATGCAGGGCATCCTGCGCCACGGCATGGCCGCGGCCGGGCGCTATCTCTCGCTGCGGCTGCGGCTCACCGACCGCCCGGGGGCGCTCGCCACGCTGCTGGCGGCGCTGTCGGCGGTCGACGCGAATGTGCTGGACGTGGGCCATGTACGGACCGATCCGCGGCTCGGGCTGGCCGAGGCGGAGGTGGAGCTGCGCCTCGAGACGAAGGGGTCGGAGCACTGTGACGAGGTGCGGGAGGCGCTGCGCGAGGCGGGCTACACGGTGATGTCGTAGAGGTTTTCCACAGGCATGGACAGGCGGGGTAATTCGGGCGAAAGTTAGATCCTTCTATGAACACGCCCGATGGGGGACGCATATGCCAGGTGCCATCTATGCCGAAGGTCTGGTGAAGACCTTCGGCGATGTCAGAGCTCTGGACGGGGTCGATCTCGACGTACCGGAAGGGACCGTGCTCGGGCTGCTCGGGCCCAACGGGGCGGGGAAGACCACCGCGGTGCGCGTGCTGACCACCCTGCTCCAGCCGGACAGCGGTGCGGCGCGGGTCGCGGGTGTGGACGTGTTGCGGTATCCGAACGAGGTGCGCCGGTCGATCGGCCTGTCCGGCCAGTTCGCCGCGGTGGACGAGTATCTGACCGGCCGTGAGAACCTGCGCATGGTGGGCCAGCTGTACCAGATGAGCGCGCGGGAGGCGAAGGCGCGCGCGAGCGAGCTGCTGGAGCGGTTCCATCTGAAGGACGCGGCGGACCGCGTCGCCAAGACGTACTCCGGCGGGATGCGCCGCCGCCTGGACCTGGCGGCCGCCCTGGTCGTCAGCCCGCCGGTGATGTTCATGGACGAGCCGACCACCGGTCTCGACCCGCGCAACCGGCAGGCGCTGTGGGAGGTCATCCAGGAGCTGGTGGCGGGCGGCACGACGCTGCTGCTGACCACGCAGTATCTGGAGGAGGCCGATCATCTGGCGGACGACATCTGTGTGATCGACCACGGCCGGGTGATCGCGCGCGGCACTTCCGACCAGCTCAAGGCCCGCACGGGCGGGGAGCGGGTGGAGGTGGTGGTCCATGAGCGGCCCCATATCGAGGTCGCGGAGGAGGTGCTGCGGGGCTTCGGCAAGGGCGAGCCGGCCGTGCAGCGGCACACCCGCAAGGTCACCGTCCCGGTCGTCGGCGGGGCCAAGCTGCTCGCCGAGGTGATCCGGGAGCTGGATGCGCGCGGGGTGGAGATCGACGACATCGGGCTGCGCCGCCCGACCCTCGACGATGTCTTCATCTCGCTCACGGGCCATGGCGCCGAGGGCGACGGGGCCGAGGGTGACGGGTCCGATGAGGAGGTCCAGTGATGGCCCAGGGACACCGCCCAGCGGTAGTTGAGGGAGAGGCGACACCCGAGGCGGCTCCGGCGCGGGGGACCCGCGTCGCCGTGTCCCCCCGGATCCGGAGCGGGCCCGTTCAGTCGGTCCGCGACTCGCTGGTCGTCGCCCGTCGGAATCTCATCCGCATGATGCGGATTCCCGAGGTGGTGGTGTTCGGCCTGGTGCAGCCGATCATGTTCGTGGTGCTGTTCAGCTATGTCTTCGGCGGCGCGATCATGGTGCCGGGGCAGACCAGCGCGGACGCGAATGTGTACCGGGAATTCCTGATGGCGGGGATCTTCGCGCAGACCGTCACCTTCGCGACGGCGGGCGCGGGCGCCGGGATCGCCGACGATATGCACAAGGGCCTGATCGACCGCTTCCGCTCGCTGCCGATGGCCCGCGGCGCGGTGCTCACCGGCCGTACGCTCGCGGATCTGGTGCAGACGGCGCTGACGCTGGTGGTGCTGGCGATCGTCGCGGTCATCGTGGGGTGGCGGGTCCACGACGGGGTGCTGAAGGCGCTCGCGGCCTTCGGGCTGCTGCTTCTGCTGGGATACGCCTTCTCCTGGATCGGCGCGCTGATCGGGCTGTCCGTGCGGACCCCCGAGGCGGCCACCTCCGGCGGGCTGATCTGGCTGTTCCCGCTGACGTTCATCTCGAACGCCTTTGTGCCCTCCAGCAAGATGCCCGCCTTCCTGGGGCACATCGCCGACTGGAATCCGTTCAGCGCCACGGTGCAGGCGAGCCGCGAGCTGTTCGGCAACCCCGAGGGGCTGGTCTCGGACGCCTGGCCGATGCAGCACCCGGTGCTCGCCTCGGTCCTCTGGTCGACCGTGATCATCCTGTTCTTCCGGACGCTGGCGGTCCGGAAATACCGCTCGGCGACCGCCTGAGGAAGGCGGCCGCCGAGATCGAGGTGATCATCAGCTCTGGTAGGGCTTGGCCTCCAGGATCTTCACCGAGGCGGTGCGACCGTTGGGCAGCTCGTACGAGGCGTCCTGGCCGACCTTCTTACCGTTCACACCCGAGCCCAGCGGAGACTGCGGCGAGTAGGTCTCGACGTTCGAGCTCGCGTACTCGCGGGAGGCGAGGAGGAAGGTCAGGGTGTCGTCAGGGTCGCCGTCGAAGGCGATCGTGACGACCATGCCCGGGGCCACCACACCGGTGTCCGCGGGGGCCTCGCCGACCTTCGCCTGCTGGAGCAGCTGAGTGAGCTGGCGCACGCGGAGCTCCTGCTTGCCCTGCTCCTCCTTGGCCGCGTGGTACCCGCCGTTCTCCCGCAGGTCACCTTCCTCGCGGGCAGCCTCGATCTTCTTCGCGATCTCGACACGTGCGGGACCCGACAGGTACTCCAGCTCGGCCTTGAGCTGGTCGTACGCCTCCTGGGTCAGCCAGGTGACGTTCTCGCTGGTCTGGGTCACAGGTGCTCCTCGTCGGTGCTGGGAATACAAATGAACGCCCTACTCAGAAGGGTGCGCCTTCAAAGCCGGGCGAAACCACGAGCCTAACAATTCCGGGTCGAAACGGGGAGGAGGATTGTGGGCGCAATGCGTACGAAACGCGTCAGCGCAGGTCGGACGGGGCTCAGTCGCCCGACACAGGGTCGCAGCCGACAAGCTCGGCGGTGGTCGCCCGTCCCGTGGTGCGGACCGTCACGACCTTGACCGTGTCTCCCTGGCCCTTGCCGAAGGTGAAGTCCTTGCGACCCACCTCGGCGTGATCCGCGTCCAGGGTGCGGAGGGTGCACACCCCGGCGGTGCCCGTGTCCTTGGTGATCTCCAGGCGCACCTCGACCGCGTCGTCGGAGACCACCTTGAAGGCGATCACCCGGCCGCTGATCTCCTGGCCCGTAATGTAGGAGTAGCCGAACCAGGCGATCATGGCGAGGAACCCGGCGCCGAGCACGGCGCCCAGGATCTTCAGCTTGCGGTCGGCACGCTGGTCCGCCGACCGGCCGTAACGCCCGTCCGGCAGCCCCTCACGCACCGTGGCCATGATCGTTCCTCCTGGTTGGCGGACGCGGAATTATTCGCCCCCGGTTTGGGTCACTATAGAAGCCGTCTTCCACGACGAATCACCGAGGATCGAGACTTGACTGAGCAGCTGCGTTTGATGGCCGTCCATGCCCACCCCGACGACGAGTCGAGCAAGGGCGCGGCCACCATGGCCAAGTACGTGTCCGAGGGGGTGGACGTGCTGGTCGCGACCTGCACAGGCGGTGAGCGCGGGTCCATCCTCAACCCCAAGCTCCAGGGGGACCCCTACATCGAGGAGCACATCCACGAGGTACGCGCCAAGGAGATGGACGAGGCGCGCGAGATCCTCGGGGTCAAGCAGGAGTGGCTGGGCTATGTGGACTCCGGGCTGCCCGAGGGCGACCCGCTGCCGCCGCTGCCCGAGGGCTGCTTCGCGCTCCAGGACGTGGACGAGGCGGCGGGGACGCTGGTCAAGCTGATCCGCGAGTTCAAGCCGCATGTCATCACCACGTATGACGAGAACGGCGGTTATCCGCACCCCGACCACATCATGACCCACAAGATCTCGATGGTGGCCTTCGAGGCCGCGGGGGACCCGGAGAAGTACCCCGAGGCGGGCGAGCCGTGGCAGCCGCTGAAGCTCTACTACAACCAGGGCTTCAACCGGCCGCGCACCGTGGCGCTGCACGAGGCGCTGCTCGCGCGCGGCCTGGAGTCGCCGTACGGGGAGTGGCTGGAGCGCTGGAAGGAGTTCGAGCGGGCCGAGCGCACCCTGACCACCTACATCCCCTGCTCCGAATTCTTCGAGATCCGGGACAAGGCGCTGATCGCGCACCGCACCCAGATCGACCCCGACGGCGGCTGGTTCCGGGTGCCGATGGACATCCAGAAGGAGGTCTGGCCGACGGAGGAGTACGAGCTCGCCAAGTCGCTCGTCGACACTTCCCTCCCCGAGGACGACCTCTTCGCGGGCATCCGCAACAATTGAGCTCATGATGAGCGCGACCAGCACCCTCGCCGCAACACAACTCGTGTCGCTCGCCAAGGAGCTCGACGAGAACAAGGTGACGCCGGGCGTCCTCGGCTTCATCGTCTTCGCAGTGATCGGCGGCGCGGTGTGGCTGCTGATGAAGTCCATGAACAAGCACATGAAGAAGGTGGACTTCGAGGAGGAGCCGGAGGCCGGGGAGACCCCGGCCGCCGCATCCTCGAAGGGAGCCCGGGGCGGCACCACGGGCGAGCGCACGGCCTGACGGCCGCCCTCCGGACCCGCCGCCCCTGGAGTGGCCCCGGTGGCACGCGTGGCACAGGTGACATAGGGCACCTTGTGTCATGGATCACCGTGTCATAGGTCACCCCGGTCGTCGTGGCCGTCCTGGTCGTCGTCGTCACCTCGGTCAGCGGAGCCGTACGGGGTGTCCTGAACCTCCGCCGCGGCCGGCAGGACCGCCATGATCTCGCGCGCGTGGCGGCTCGGCACCATGCCGAGCTGCCATGCCTGCCATCCCGTCTCCGGCTCCACGCCGCGCTCCAGCACCAGCGTGAACGCCTCCGCGTACCCCTGGAGCCGCGCGTCCCCCGCCCAGTCGGCCGACCGCACCTCGCCCAGCAGCTCCATCAGCTCCTCCTGGGCCACCGCCGTGCCCACGACCGAGCCGCCCGCTGAGGCGAACGGCAGCAGCGTGCAGCGCAGGAACCGGGCCCAGCTCTCGCCGCGCCGGTCGCCGTACCCCGCGAACAGCCGCGCCGCCTCGTCCACCAGATCCAGCGCCTGCGACGCCCGGCCGTTTCCCGCGTCGATCACCGCCAGCTCCACACAGGACCACGCCTCGCCATGGGCCACCCCCACCCGGTGGAAGTCCTGCCGCGCGTCCTGGAGCAGCTGCCGGGCGAATCCGCTGTTGCGCAGCGAGCCTGTCTGCGCCGCCCGCAGATCCCGGGTGACCCGCGCCGAGTGGTGACGGGCACAGGCCAGCCCGTACACATCCCTCATCCGGCTGAACATCGTGCGGGCCCGCTCCAGGTCGCGCACCGCCGAGTCGTGGTCGCCCCGCTCCTCCAGCGCCTGGCCCAGGTAGTACAGCGTCCACGCCTCGCCCCGCGCGTCCTCGTTCTCCCGGTGCCGGGACAGGGCCTGGCGCAGCCGGTCCACGGCCGCCGACGCATCCCCGGCCACCAGCCGGGCGCGGGCCAGCTGCGTCAGCGCCCACGCCTCGCCGCGCTGGTCGTGGGTGCGGCCATAGGCCTCCAGCGCCTCGCGCAGCTCCCGCTCCGCGCGCGGCACATCGCCCATGCGCAGACACGCCTGGCCGAGCTGGAAGTGCGCCCACGCCTGGCCGTGCACGCTCTCGCTCTCCCGGTGCAGCTCCAGGGCCTCGTCCAGCAGCGTCAGCGCCTCGGCGAGCCGCCCCCGGTCGCGCTCCACCGCGGCCAGCGCGTGCATCGTCCACGCCCGGTCCGCGCGCAGCTCGCCGGCCGACTGAAGCTCCATCGCCTCGGTCAGCTTCGCCGCGGCCTCGGTGAGATTGCCCTGGTGGTGCAGGGTGATGCCCAGGCTGCACAGCGCCCGGGCCGCGCCCGCCTCGTGCTGCGCCTCGAAATACAGGTCGACCACCGAGGACAGGGTGGTGCGGGCCTGGTCGAGCTCGCCCAGCTGCCGGGCCGCGATGCCGGTGCGCCACTGCACCGAGCGCATCAGCAGCCCCTGGTCGACGGCCTGCGTCAGCTCACTGATCTCGCCGAGCCGGTACAGGTCGCCGCGCAGCAGGCAGTAGTCGCACAGCGCGCCCAGCAGATGCAGCACCGCCGACTGGTCGACGCCCTCGGCATGGCGCAGGGCCGCCGTGATGAAGCTCGACTCGTCGTCCAGCCAGCGCAGCGCCGCGTCCAGGGAGGTGAAGCCGTGGCCGCCGGCCGCGCCCCGGGTGAACATGTCGGCGCGGGTGGAGGTCTTGCCGTCGACCATCCGGATCACCGAGTCCGCCAGCTCCGCGTAGCTGCGGATCAGCCGCTCCTGGGCGGCGGTGCGCCGGGCCGGCTCCTCCTCGTCCATCAGCCGGCCGTGGGCGAAGCCGCGCACCAGGTCGTGCAGCCGGTAACGGCTGCCGCGGACGTGCTGGATCAGCCCGGCGCGGGCCAGCGCGTCCAGATGGCGGACCGCCTCCTGGTCGTCCGTCTCCAGCAGCGCGGCAGCGGCGGCGGCGCCCAGGCTCGCCCGCCCGGCCAGCGCGAGACGGCGCAGCAGCCGCCGGCCGCCCTCGGTCTGGTCGGTGTACCGCAGCCACAGCGCCCGCTCGACGGGGCCGACCGGGCCGTATGCCTCCAGCGCGGTGACCAGGGCGCCGGGGGTACGGAGGCCGAGCGAGGAGCCCGTGATGCGCAGCGCCAGCGGCAGCCGGCCGCACAGCTCGGCGATCCGCTCCACGGACTGCCCGTCGTAGGGGCCCGCGCCCGTGGGCTCCTCGGCGGAGGCGCGCAGCAGTTCCTCGGCGCCCGGCTCGTCCAGCGGGCCCACCTCCAGCCGGTGGACCCACGCGGCCAGCTCGGGCGGCAGCGTGAGCGGGGCGCGCGAGGTGACCAGCACCAGGCTGTCGGACCGCTCCGGGACCAGGGTGCGCACCTGCTCGGCGTCGCTGGCGTCGTCCAGCACGATGGTGACCGGCAGCCCGGTCAGATGCTGGTGGTAGAGCTCGGTGAGCCGCCTGATGTGCTGCTCCTGGGCCGACCGCTCCCGGAACAGCAGCTGGTCGCGGGGCGCGCCGAGCCGGTTGAGCAGGTGCAGCAGCGCGTCTCGGGTGGGCAGCGGGGCCTGGTCGTGGCTGTCGCCGCGCAGATCCACCAGACACGCGCCGCGGAACTGGTCGCGCAGATGGTGCGCCGCCCGCACCGCCAGCATCGTCCGGCCCGACCCGGGCGGGCCCTCCAGCAGCACCACCGTCGGTCTGGTCTCCGTGCTCGCCCGCGCCTGCTGGACCCACTGGGCGATCTGGGTGATCTGCGCCCGGCGCCCGGCGAACGGGCCGTCCGCCTCCGGGAGATGGCCGAAGGACTGCTCCAGCACGCTGCGCCTGCGGGCCGCCTGGCTGCGGTCGGCACCGCGCAGCCGGGGCGCCTTCCCGGCGCGGCCCCCGGAGCCCACACGGCTCCCGCCGCCCCCGCCCGAACCCGAACCGCCGCTCGCCCCCGGGCCGCCGCCCGAGCCGGACCCGGCGCCCGCCGCGGAGCCGGAGACCCGGTCGGTCCCGCTGCTTCTCCGCGTGGCGGCCGTCGTCATCCGATGCCGGTCGATGAACGGCCGGATGCCGCGCACCTCCACGGCCGTGAGCCACTGGAGCCTCAGCTGCTCCGCCCCGCCCGGCTGGTTGCGCAGCGCGGCCCGGCGGTGGGCGGCCGGCCAGTGGCCCGCCGTGAGCCCCACGACCGCGGCCGCCGAACCGGCCACCGCCGCGGTCACGCCCGCGCCCAGCGCCGTGCCCACCGAGGTGCCCCAGGAGAGGTCCGCGCCGATGGCCCCGGCCGCCGCGGCCGCGGTGGCCAGCATCGGCGTGCCCAGCTGCCGGCGCGTCAGCCGCGACGACAGCGGCCTGCTCTCCGCCTCCGACTCCTCCAGCGCGCGCACATACGCCCCGTACTCCTCGGCCGCGGTGGCCGCCATGCCCTCCATCGCGGCCCGCGCGCGACCCAGCAGCACCCCGCCGTTCGTCCGCCCGCCGGAGCGCCGCACCTCCTCCTCGACGGCGCGCGCGAGCAGCCGCTCGACCTCTCCACGATGACTGTCCCGCAGCGCGGTCGGTGATCCCGGCATCTTCGTCCCCCTCCTGCCAGCACCAAGTGTTCCGTTTCTGGCTCATATCCGGCAGGCCTGTGGATAACTCGCGTCGGACGTGAGTTGAGGGAGGATGGGGGCATGCCGAACCGTCTGGCGCACGAGACATCTCCGTACCTTCTTCAGCACGCGGACAATCCGGTCGACTGGCGGCCGTGGTCCGACGAGGCGTTCGAGGAGGCCCGCAGCCGCGGGGTGCCCGTGCTGCTGAGCGTCGGCTATTCGAGCTGTCACTGGTGCCATGTGATGGCCCGCGAATCCTTCGAGGACGAGGCCACCGCCGACTACCTCAACGCCCACTTCGTGTCCGTGAAGGTCGACCGCGAGGAGCGGCCCGACGTCGACGCCGTCTACATGGAGGCCGTGCAGGCCGCCACCGGCCAGGGCGGCTGGCCGATGACGGTCTTCCTGACGCCCGAGGCCGAGCCCTTCTACTTCGGCACGTACTTCCCGCCGGCGCCGCGCCACGGCATGCCGTCCTTCCAGCAGGTGCTGGAGGGCGTCCGCGCCGCGTGGGCGGACCGCCGGGACGAGGTGAAGGACGTGGCCGCGCGCATCGTGCGGGACCTGGCCCAGCGCGGCGGGGCCTCTCTGGCGTACGGGGACGCCCGGCCGCCGGGGCCGGAGGATCAGCCCACCGCGCTGATGGCGCTGACCCGCGAATTCGACGCCGTACACGGCGGTTTCGGGGGCGCGCCGAAGTTCCCGCCGTCCATGGTGCTGGAGTTCCTGCTGCGCCACCACGCCCGCACGGGCTCCGAGGCCGCGCTCCAGATGGTCCAGGCGACCTGCGAGGCGATGGCCCGCGGCGGCATCTACGACCAGCTGGGCGGGGGGTTCGCGCGCTACGCGGTCGACGAGACCTGGACCGTGCCGCACTTCGAGAAGATGCTGTATGACAATGCGCTCTTGTGTCGCGTCTATGCGCATCTGTGGCGGGCCACAGGCTCCGACCTGGCGCGCCGTGTCGCCGTGGAGACCGCCGAGTTCATGGTCCGCGAGCTGCGCACCGAGCAGGGCGGGTTCGCCTCGGCCCTCGACGCCGACAGCGACGACGGCAAGGGCGGCCACGCCGAGGGCGCGTACTACGTCTGGACCCCGGAGCAGCTGCGCGAGGTGCTGGGGGAGAAGGACGCCGAGCTGGCCGCCGAGTACTTCGGTGTGACGGAGGAAGGCACCTTCGAGCAGGGCGCCTCCGTGCTGCGGCTCCCCGACCGCGAGGCGCTGGCCGACGCCGGGCGCGTCGCCTCCGTACGGGAGCGGCTGCTCGCGGCGCGCGGGCGGCGGCCGCGGCCGGGCCGCGACGACAAGGTGGTCGCCGCGTGGAACGGGCTGGCGATCGCCGCGCTCGCCGAGACCGGGGCGTACTTCGACCGCCCCGACCTCGTCGAGGCCGCGGTGGCCGCCGCCGACCTGCTGGTCCGCGTCCACCTGGACGACCGCGCCCGGCTCGCCCGCACCTCGCTGGACGGCACGGCCGGATCCCACGCGGGCGTCCTGGAGGACTACGCGGATGTCGCCGAGGGCTTCCTCGCGCTGTCGTCCGTGACCGGTGAGGGCGCCTGGGTCGAGATCGCGGGGCTTCTGCTGGACACCGTGCTGCGTCACTTCACGGCCGAGGACGGCACGCTGTACGACACCGCGGACGACGCCGAGGAGCTCATCCGCCGCCCCCAGGACCCGACGGACAACGCCGCGCCGTCGGGCTGGACGGCCGCCGCCGGGGCGCTGCTGTCGTACGCGGCCGTCACCGGCGAGGACCGGCCCCGGGAGGCGGCCGAGCGCGCGCTGGGGGTGGTGCGGGCGCTCGGGGCGCGCGCGCCGCGGTTCATCGGGTGGGGGCTCGCGGTGGCCGAGGCGCTGCTGGACGGGCCGCGCGAGGTGGCCATCGTCGGCCAGGGCGACGACCCGGCGACGCGCGCCCTGCACCGGGCCGCGCTCCTGGGCACCGCGCCCGGGGCGGTCGTCGCGGTCGGCGAGCCCGGCTCCGGGGAGGTGCCGCTGCTGCTGGACCGCCCGCTGCTGGAGGGGCGGCCCGCGGCGTACGTGTGCCGCCGGTTCACGTGTGACGCGCCCACGGGGGATGCGGGGGTGCTGGCCGGGAAGCTGGGGTGAGGTTTCTCGGGAGGCGCCGTCTCGCGGCCACCCGGCGTCACAGGGTCAGGCCGCGGGCCAGGATCTCCAGCGCGTGGTCGATCTCCTTCTCCACGTCCTCGATCCGCCCGCGGTCGAAGCAGTGGAAGATCGCTTCCTGCACCGCCGCGAGGACTGCCGCCACGACCACCCGCACGTCGAGGTCGTCCGCCGCCCGCCCGCTGCGCTCGGCCAGCACCCCGCCCAGCATGTCGCGGGTCTGGGTCATGCCCTCGCTCATCCGCCCGCGCAGCGCCGGGACCTGCCGGATCAGCGTCAGCCTGACCTCCAACTCCCCGCGGGAGTCCTCGGCGTACTGGCGGATCAGGCCGACGAGCGAGTGGCGCAGGGACGTCACCGGCGGCTCGTCGAGGGGCCGTGCGCGCAGCGTCTCCAGGATGAGCGGGTCGTACTCGTCGGTGAGGACGATGTCCTCTTTGGTGGGGAAGTAGCGGAAGACCGTGCTGGGGGAGACCTCGGCGGCCTCCGCGATCTGGTCGACCGGGGTGGCGTCGTACCCCTGTTCCTGGAAGAGCCGGTACGCGGCGCGCCGGATCGCCTGCCGGGTCTGGATCTTCTTGCGCTCACGCAGTCCGAGCTTGGGCGGGGCCGCGGGGGTGGTACGTGCCATGAATCTCATTGTCGGGCATCGCTGTGCTCCTGGGCCATGGGTGGGGCCTCCGTGGTCTGACCGTCGTGTGTGGCGCGGCCTGGCATGAAGCGTGCGGTCAGGGCGGCCGCAACCAGCGAGACGGCGGCGGTGACCAGCAGGGTCAGGTCCATGCCGTGGACGAACGCGCGGTCGGCCGAGGCGGCGAGCTCGGGGCTGTGCAGGCGCTCGGCCAGCAGCCGGGCCGCGATCACCGAGTCGTCGGCGATCCCCGCCGCGCCCGGCGGCAGTCCGGTGGTGTCCAGCCGGTCCTGGTACGCGCTTGCGAGCAGGCTGCCCAGCAGGGCGATCCCGATCGCGCCGCCGACCTGCCGCAGCGTCATGAGCAGCCCCGAGCCGGTGCCCTCGCGGTCCTTGGGCAGCGAGCCGAGGGCCGCGTCCATGGCCGGGACGACGCCGAGGCCGAAGCCGAAGCCGGTGAGCGTCAGCCAGAGCGCGGTCATGCCGTAGCCGTCGGTCACCTGGGTGCGCGAGCCCAGGAACGCGGCCGCGGCGAGCACCAGCAGCCCGCCGGCGATCACGGGCCGGGCCCCGAAGCGCGCGGCGAGCGGGGCGGCTGTGCGGGCCGAGATCAGCAGCCCGCCCATCATGGGCAGCAGCCGCAGCCCGGTGCCGAAGGCGTCGTAGCCGAGCACGGCCTGGAGGTACTGCGGCAGGACGAACATCAGGCCCAGCAGGCAGAAGCTCACCAGCATGGCGGTGACGGCGCTCCACAGGAAGGCCGGACGGCGCAGCAGCGTCAGGTCGAGCACGGGGCGTACGGCCCGCCGCTCGCGCAGCACGAGTCCGGTGAGCAGCGCAGCCGACGCGGCGAGCGCGGTGCAGATGAGCGGGTCGGACCAGCCCCGGTGCGGGGCCTCGATGATGCCGTAGACGAGGGCGCAGAGCCCGGTGGTGATCAGCGCCGTGCTGACGAGGTCGACCCTGGGGGCGGCCGGGTCCCGGGTCTCGGGAAGCAGGAGCAGGCAGACGACCATGGCGATCGCGGCCATGGGGATGTTGATCAGGAAGACCGAGCCCCACCAGTAGTGGTCCAGGAGCCAGCCGCCGACCAGCGGTCCCAGCGGCATGCCGAGCGCCGCGGCCGCGCTGAGCGCGCCGATGGCCTTGGCGCGCTCCTCGGGGCCGAAGACGGAGGGCAGGACGGCCATGGACAGGGGCGTGATCAGCGCGGCGCCCAGGCCCATGATCACGCGGGCGGCGATGACGAGGCCCGCGGAGTCCACGAGGGTGCCGACGACCGAGCCGGCCAGGAAGATGCCCAGGCCCGCCACCAGCATCGAGCGGCGGCCGAACCGGTCGCCGAGCAGACCGGCCGGGAGCATTCCGGCGGCGAAGACGACGGTGTACGAGTCGGCGATCCACTGCTGTTGGCCGGTGTCGGCGCCGAGCGCCGTGGCCATCTGCGGCAGGGCGATGTTGAGGATCGTCGTATCGAAGCCGATCACCAGCAGGGCGGCGACCAGGGCTCCCAGCGCCCACCAGCGGCGCGGATCCAGGGCGTTCGGGATTTCCGGGGCAGGGGAGACAGCGGACAAGGCACACCTCCGAGAGTTACCGTCAAGTGACAGTAACTCTCAAAAGATGGGGGCTGTCAATCGATGGGGAATGTGTCAGGCGTGCTGGTACGCCACCAGGGAAATGCCCACGTAGTGGACGACGAAGGCGGCCAGCGTGAAGGAGTGGAACACCTCGTGGAAGCCGAACCAGCGCGGTGAGGGGTTGGGGCGCTTGGTGCCGTAGATCACCGCGCCCACGCTGTAGAGCAGCCCGCCGACGACGATCAGGGTCATGACGGCGATGCCGCCGGTGCGCAGGAAGTCGGGGAGGAAGAAGACCGCCGCCCAGCCCAGCGCGATGTAGCAGGGGGTGTAGAGCCAGCGCGGGGCGCCGACCCAGAACACCCTGAAGGCGATCCCGGCGAGCGCCCCGGCCCACACCAGCCACAGCAGCAACTGCTGTTTGCCCTGGGGCAGAAGCAGCAGTGTGAAGGGCGTGTAGCTGCCCGCGATGATCAGGAAGATATTGGCGTGATCCAGCCGGCGCAGGATGGCCGTGGCGCGCGGGCCCCAGTTGCCCCGGTGGTACAGGGCGCTCACGCCGAACAGCGCGCAGGCGGTGAGAGTGAAGACGGCGCAGGCCAGGCGCCCGCGCGGGCTGTCGGCGAGGGCGGTGAGGATCACCCCGGCGACCAGCGCGGCGGGGAACATGCCGGCGTGCAGCCACCCTCGCAGCCGCGGCTTGAGCGGTACCGGCGGAGCTGTTGGGGACCCGGGTGTGGTGTCAACCGAAGCGTCAACGGGGGGGTCGGGCACGGCGGCAGTCATGGCGCTCATGCTACCTACGCAACCGTAGGTTACCCCCCTGTTTCGAGTGGTGATGGTCACCAATGCGTCCACTGGACAGAACGGCCGAGCAGTCGGATGATCAAATGAGCGCGGTCGGCACCGGATGAGCTGAGCATCCGGGTCGCAGCCCCCAAGGGGTAGCTGTCTCCATAACCTCCAGAAGTCCAAATATGCGGGTATGAGTGCACATATCCGCCCAAACCCTCAATCAGTGACGCCGGACCGAGGTGGTCCCGGCGGGATGGAGCGATCGTGGCGCCCAGCAATGTGGCTTCCTCAACCACCGCAGCCCCCACCAACCACCAGGAGCTGATCTCCTGGGTCGGCGAGATCGCCGAGCTCACCCAGCCCGACCGGGTGGTGTGGTGCGACGGCTCGGAGGCGGAGTACGACCGCCTGTGCGCGGAGCTCGTGGACAGGGGAACCTTCCAGCGTCTCGACCCGATCAAGCGGCCGAACTCGTACTACGCGGCCTCGGACCCCACCGACGTGGCGCGCGTCGAGGACCGCACCTTCATATGCTCCGAGCGCGAGCAGGACGCGGGCCCGACCAACCACTGGAAACACCCCGACGAGATGCGGGAGATCTTCTCCGGGGAGCAGGGCGTCTTCCGGGGCTCGATGCGCGGCCGGACCATGTACGTGGTGCCGTTCTGCATGGGCCCGCTCGGCTCGCCGCTGTCCGCGATCGGCGTCGAGATCACCGACTCCGCGTATGTCGCGGTCTCCATGCGCACCATGACCCGCATGGGCCAGGACGTCCTCGACGTCCTCGGTGACCAGGGCTTCTTCGTCAAGGCCGTGCACACCCTCGGCGCCCCGCTGGAGCCCGGCCAGGCCGACGTCCCCTGGCCGTGCAACAGCACCAAGTACATCTCCCACTTCCCCGAGAGCCGCGAGATCTGGTCCTACGGCTCCGGCTACGGCGGCAACGCGCTGCTCGGCAAGAAGTGCTACGCCCTGCGCATCGCCTCCGTCATGGCCCGCGACGAGGGCTGGCTCGCCGAGCACATGCTGATCCTCAAGCTCACCCCGCCGCGGGGAGAGGCCAAGTACGTCGCGGCGGCCTTCCCCAGCGCCTGCGGCAAGACCAACCTCGCCATGCTGGAGCCGACCATCCACGGCTGGACGGTCGAGACCATCGGCGACGACATCGCCTGGATGCGCTTCGGCGAGGACGGCCGGCTCTACGCGATCAACCCCGAGGCGGGCTTCTTCGGCGTCGCGCCCGGCACCGGCGAGCACACCAACGCCAACGCCATGAAGACCCTGTGGGGCAACTCGGTCTTCACCAACGTCGCGCTCACCGACGACGGCGACGTGTGGTGGGAGGGCATGACGGAGGACGCGCCCGCGCACCTCACCGACTGGAAGGGCAACGACTGGACGCCCGGGTCCGAGACCCCCGCCGCCCACCCCAACGCCCGCTTCACCGTGCCCGCCGGGCAGTGCCCGATCATCGCGCCCGAGTGGGAGGACCCCAAGGGCGTGCCGATCTCGGCGATCCTCTTCGGCGGCCGCCGCGCCAGCGCGGTGCCGCTGGTCACCGAGTCCTTCGACTGGCAGCACGGCGTCTTCCTCGGCGCCAACGTGGCCAGCGAGAAGACCGCCGCGGCCGAGGGCAAGGTCGGCGAGCTGCGCCGCGACCCGTTCGCCATGCTGCCGTTCTGCGGCTACAACATGGGCGACTACATGGCCCACTGGGTGAAGATCGGCAAGGCCGCCGACCCGGCCAAGCTGCCGAAGATCTACTACGTGAACTGGTTCCGCAAGGACGCCGGCGGCCGGTTCGTGTGGCCGGGCTTCGGTGAGAACAGCCGGGTGCTCAAGTGGATCGTCGACCGCCTCGACGGCCAGGCCGAGGGCGTGGAGACCGCGATCGGCGTGCTGCCGACCCGCGAGGCGCTGGACACCGACGGCCTGGACATCGCCGACGCCGACCTCGACCTGCTGCTGACCGTCGACAAGGAGGTGTGGCGCGAGGAGGCGGCGCTGGTCCCCGACCACCTGCGCACCTTCGGCGACCACACGCCGAAGGAGATGTGGGACGAGCACCGCGCGCTCGTCGAGCGCCTCGGCTGAGCGAGAGCTCCGGGCGACAGCTTTGCCGCGCCGTTCAAGGCCAGGGCCCCGCACCCATGTGCGGGGCCCTGCCTCGTCGGGGCGCGTCAGCCGCCGTTGGAGACCAGCTTCTTGACGCCGCGCTGGTCCGCGGCCGTGAACTTGCCGCCGTTGGTGTTCAGATAGCCGCCGTTCGGCGACGCCATGACGGGCCGGTTCTCGTTCGGGCTGAACTTGGCCGGGTCCGGGTGATCCAGACCCATCATGTGGCCCAGCTCATGGGTGACCGCGTTGAGGGTCATCGCGTGAGCCTTGGCCTTGTTCGAGCCGAACCAGGCGTTCTCCTTGCCCGTACTGGTCCAGTACTCGGTGTCCATCTCGACATATCCGCCCCAGGCGGAGTTGTTCCTGGTGTTGTAGCAGGGAAGGGCGTGCGAGAAGCCCGCCTTCCCCATCGGCCGGTACTTCAGCAGAAACATGATGTGGTTCTGCGGCCCGGCGCAGTACTTCTTGTTCTGGTAGTTCGTCCCGCCCTCGATCTTGGTGGACAGCACGAACTTGATTCCCGCGTTCTTCACCTCCGGGATGGCGTTGAGCTGCTGGACCGGAACCTTCAGATACGGCGTGAGCCAGCTCTGCGACTTCTGCGTCACGAATGTGAGGGTGTACGTGCTGTTGTGCTGAAGATTCGTGATGAAGTACGGCGAGCCGGACTCCAGCTTCCAGCCCACGCCCTCGTTCGCGGCGCTCGCGGTCGAGGCCGTGGCGAATACCGACGCGAACGCGGCGGCAAGGGCGATTCCGCCGATTCTTTTCCTCATGTGGTGCTCCCCGTTGTACCGAGGCCCGCCGTGCACGCCGGGCCGATCGGATCCTAATGGCCGTCCGATGGCCCGGTGTCACCAGCTCTAGTGGTTGCGCCCCCGGTCCTCCAGGTACTGGGTGTGCGTCTGCTGGCGGCGGGCCTCCGCGTCGCGCAGGGCGGAGGCCATCGCGTCCGCCTCGTCGAACAGCAGCGTCAGCTGGCGCTCCAGATGGCGCTCGGGCGGGTCGGCGCCCGGGGAGAGCCGCGTCCACCAGCGGGTCCGGGCGTAGGTGTCCACGGCCTCGGGGACGTCGTGGCGGATGATCCGCGACAGCGTGTACGTCCCCTCCGGGTCGAGCAGCAGTGCCTCGCCCGCCAGCTCCGGGTCGAGCAGCGCCGCCAGCAGCCCGTCCAGCTCGGTGAGCCGGCCGGAGGCGGCGGGCGGCAGCTCGACCTGGGCGAGATAGTCCCGGAGCCGCGTGAAGTCCTCGCGCAGGGCGTCCAGTTCCCGGGCGGGGTCGGCGAAGTTCGGCGCCGCGGGCCGCTCGGGCGGGGCGATCAGCGCGCCCGCGCCGTACAGGCCCGCCACCACCACCGGCCAGTACGCGCCCGCGAGACCGGTGAAGGTGAGGGCCAGGCCCGCGATCCCCGCCGCGCTGCCGGCGATGTTCTTGCGGGACTCCAGATAGCGCAGAGCCTTATTGGTAGCCACGGATCTCCTCGAAGGCCTCGTTCAGCGAGCTCTTGGTCGCGTCGAAGAGGCGCCCGCCGGTGAGGGAGGCGATGCCCTCCAGCTCGGCCCGGTCGGAGTCGCCGAAGACGATCGGGAAGACGGGGGTCGCCCGCTGCGCCTGGGGGAGGCGCCGGTAGAAGGACTCGAAGTCGCCGGCGGACGCCCCGGTGGTGTTCTCCCCGTCCGTCATCAGCACGACCGAGGTGAAGCGGTCGTCCCCGAGGTCCGAGGCCCGCTTGGCGAGATGGCGGTACGCCTCCCGCAGGCTGCTGAAGATCGCGGTGTCGCCCTCGGCGGTCAGCGCCTTGGCGTCCGCGCGGATCGCGGCCAGCGCCGTACCCGGGTCGTCCTCGGGGACCGTGTGCGTACGGACCGCCTTCACCGCGGAGCCGAAGGGCATCAGCGTCACCTCCTCCCGGTCCCGGAACCGCTCCCCGGTGGGGGAGCCGTCCGCGCCGGCCAGCTGGGTGAGCGCCGACTTGAGCCGGTCCAGCCGGTCGCCCTCCATCGAGCCCGAGGTGTCCAGCACGTACACCGTCCGCGAGGGGCGCCGCAGCTCGTTCTCGTACGCGGCGAGCAGCCCGTCGGCCACCGACCGGGTGCCGGGGAAGGGCAGTTCGCGCCGCTTGGCGGCGGACAGCGGGGCCGCGGGGCGTACGGAGGTGACGACAGGGCGCCGGAAGGTCCGCTCGGTCAGCGTCCGCTGGGCCTTGGCGGACCGCAGATACTCGGTGAGCGCGCGGACCGAGTCCCGCGCGCCCTGGGACGCCGACGCGAGCGCGGTGAGCGGGTAGTCGGCGGTCACCACGCCGTCCCGGGGACGGATCACCGTCAGGTCGGTGTGGTGGTCGCGGTTCAGGGACAGCAGGACGGACTCGTAGTTGATCAGGGCGTCCACATCGCCGCGCCGGGTGTACGCCTGGGCCAGCCACCCGGAGGAGCCGGACGTCAGCTTCTGCCCCGCGAAGAACTCCTTGAGCTTCGGCGTGACCTTCCGTACGTCCGCGTCGCGCAGCGCCGACTGGGCGCCGGACAGCCCCGAGGCGATCGAGATGAGCGCCGAGAAGCCGGAGTTGGAGCGCACCGGGTCGGTCATCCCGTACGTCAGCTTCCCGTCGGCCACCGCCTGGTGGATCCGCGCCCAGGTGACCTGGTCCGGGTGCCAGCCCAGCCGCCGTACGACGTCCGCCTTGACGCCGAGGGCGACCGGCGAGGTCATCACCGGCGTCTCCGAGGTGATCTTCCTGGCGGTCTCCGGGCGCAGCCGCAGATAGTCGTTGGACGACAGCCAGATCGCGTCGTACGCCCCGTCCGCCTTCCCGGACGCCACCCGCTCGACCGCGTCCAGGGTGCCGGACCAGGTGGCCTCGACGGTGACGCCGGTCGCCTCGCGCGCCGCGTCCAGCACCGGCTTCATGTCCGTCAGCTCGCTGCTCGCCAGGATCCGCAGGGTGCCGGGGGAGCCGCCCTTGCCCCCCTTGTTGTCCTTGCTCTCCGAGGTGCAGGCGCTCACCGGCAGCACGGCGGCGAGGCCGAGGGCCATGAAGGCGCGCCGGGGCACGCCGTCGGCTCTGCTCACTGGAGGCTCCCCTCGGCCGCGCCCGCCGCGCGGGTGCGCTCCAGGTACGTGCTCGCCTGCTGAAGCTCGTCGGTGAGGGCCTCCACCGTCGTCGCCATCGACTCGGTCGCCCGCGCCTTGTAGGTGTCGATCGCGTCCAGCGTCCGGTAGATCTGCTGGAACGCGCTGCGCAGCGTCTCCACACCCACCGCCGGGTCGGCCGCGATCCGCTGGATCTCGCCGCTCTGGGTGGCCAGCATCTCCGCGTTGCCCCGGATCAGGTCCTCCGTGGTCCCGCGCAGGGCGTTGACCTGCTCGGTCACCTTGCGCTGGCTCTCCAGCGCGGAGGACAGCATCACCGCGATGCGCAGCGCCGAGACGGTGGTGGTCGCGGCCCGGTCGACGCCCTTGATCAGCTCCTCGTTGTTGCGGCGCACCACGTCCATCGCCAGATAGCCCTGCGCGCACACCGCGAGCTGCGTCAGCAGGTCCTGGTGCTTCTGCCGGACGGGGAAGAGCACGTCGGCGCGCAGCGCGTCCGCCTGTGTCGGGTCGGTGGCCTCGACGGCCGTGATCTGCCGCTCGACCGCCGTGTCCAGGGCCTGGGCCAGCACCGCGTACTCCTGGAGCTTGCCCATGTTCTCCCACAGCCGGACCCGCTCGGTGTGCAGGGCGGCGTTGTCGCGGCGCAGCTCGTCCTGGCCGCCGCGCAGCGAGCCGACGATCTTGTTGAGGGTGCCCTGGGCGGAGGCGTACTTGGCGACGTGGTCGCGCAGTTTGTTGCCGCCCGGCAGCTTGGAGAGCAGCTTGCGGGCGCCCTTCAGCTGGGTGTCGCGCGGGTCCAGGTCCTCGACGGTGCGGCGCAGCTCGACCAGCGAGGAGGAGACCCGGGTCGGGGCGTCGCCGTCGCCCTGGGCGAGGGAGCGCACGGTGCGGTCCAGCATCCGGTTGGACTGCTGGGCGGCGCCGCGCATCTCGCCCGCGCCCAGCGCGGTGATCTCGCCGATCCGGGTGGCGAACTCGGGTGAGCGGGCGTCCAGTCCGGCCAGCGTGTTCACGTACTCGGCGGCGCGGCGCTCCATCTCCTCCCGTACGGAATCCTCGACCGGCACCAGGCCGGCGGCCTTCTCCTTGGGGACCGGGGCGACGGGCTCGGGCGGGGTGAGGACCAGGTCGTTGCTGTTGTCAGTGGCCATGATGGTCTCCCTAGCTCCTGGCTCGTCGCGCGAGGTCCCGCAGCACCTCGGCCTTGGGCACGGGCGCCTGCCGGACTCCGGTCAGCCGCTGGTTGAGATACGCGGTGTGGGACGCGGTGGCGGCGATGAACTCCGGGGCCGCGCCCTGCGGCCGGAAGCCGTGCCGCACGGCCAGCTCGCGCAGCTGCTTGTCGCCGCTCAGCAGCTCGCCGAGCTTGCGCCCCTCAGAGGTCAGCGGCACCAGGGTGTGGTCGCTGTTGACCGTGACGTCCGGGTAGAGGACGACCATGTCGCCGACGTCCTGCTTCTGCATCAGCAGCGAGGCGACCTGCGACTCGTAGACCAGGACCAGCGGGTTGGCCGCCCCGCTGATGAAGTCCCGGAACGGGGCGTCGGAGCTGGACTGCTGGGCGCCCTGGACGCTGATGAGCTTCTTCATCAGCGGGGCGGTCCTGGCGATGTCCTGGTCACTGGCGACGATACGGCCGCCGTTCTCCACGTACGAGGCGGCGGCCAGATACAGCGCGCCCGAGTTGGACTGGGAGGGGTCGGTGCTGGTGATGGACACCACGCCGTTCAGCTCGCTGTACTTCCCCGAGCCCTTGAGCTGCTGCCAGGTGCGGTCCTCCTTGGCGGCCTTCAGGTACGCGGCCATCTTCAGCGTGCCGGTGTTCTTGCCGGTCAGCGTCACGAGCCCGTTGTCGGCCAGCACCCCGGCGGCGTTGCGGTGCGCGACGACCACCAGGGGCGAGTAGAAGGGCCGCAGCGGCGTGCCGCCGACCCCGGCCTTCCGCGCCAGCTCGGCGGCGGGCGACTCGCTGCTCGGGAAGGCGAAGTCGTACCCCTTGAGCGGGAGGTTCTCCATCGCCCAGGAGCCGGATGTCTCCGTCTTGACGGTGAATCCCTTGGCTGCGAGGGCCTTCACCACGTCGGGGTCGGCGAAGAACTCGGCCTTCTCCGACCCGATCACTCCGCGCACGGTCGTCGTTGCCGTGCCCTTGTCCTTGTCGCGCCCTGCGACGACGGCGACAGCCACCCCGCCGATCAGCAGAACCGCCAGGACGATTCCGAATATGCGTCTCACGGCGGCAGCGTGCTCGCGGAAACCCAAATTCCGGGCGCGGTCAGATGACGGGAAGGTGAACGGCTGATCGCAGTCCGAAACGGGAACCGGCCATTCTGGAGCGGCAGTTGGGGACGGGGGTGAACGCCGGGCGACGTCCCTGGTCAGGGCCGGTATCGGGGGGCGTCGGGCGCTGTCGGAGGCGTGTGGCACGCTGAGCGCCATGACCAGCCATCCGACCGACGCAGCGACCGGCGAGCCGACCGAAGCCCCGACCGACGGCCCGCACGACGACCTGATCGGCACGCAGACCCCGTCGCGCCGCCTCACCGATCCGGACGAGGCGATCGCCGCGCTGGAGCGCGCCGTGCCCGGTCTGGCGGCTCACCGTCGGCCGGAGCCCGTCGCGCTCGACTGGGCGGTGCTGGAGGAGGGCCTGGGCACCCCGCTGCCCGCCGACTACAAGCGCCTGGCCGAGTGCTACCCCGATTTCATCCTCGGCGACTTCCTCCTTCCCAACCTCCCCAGGCCCGGGAAGGAGCGGAATCTGCTCAACGGCATCCGCGAGACGCTGACCGAGGACCTCCGGGACTGGTGGGAAAACGACATGACAGCCGGTCTGCGCCTCCACCCGGCGCCGGGCGGGCTGCTGCCGTGGGGGGATTCCAACCAGGGCGACATGTTCCTGTGGAGCACGACCGGGGACGGCCCGGGGGAGTGGCTGGTCACCGTCGCCTCCCACAACGGCGGGTGGTGGCACTACGCGGGCGGCGCCGTCCAGTTCCTCGCGGAGCTGTGCGACGGCACGCTCGAACTCTGGGAGCTGCCCCGGGTCGGCGTCGACGTCATCGCGTTGTGACGGCCGTGCCGTCGAGCCGTCTGCGGAAGCACACGCGGGCCTGCCCCAGGCCGTCGTAGTCGCTGTGCACGGGCACCCCGTCGAGCTCGCGGTCGCCCGCTTCGAGTTCGAAGCCCAGGGCCCGGTGGAACGCGATGGACCCGGTGTTCCCCGGCGAGGTGATGGCCCGCACCTCCGTCCGGCCCGCCCCGGCGGCCCGCCGGAAGAAGGCCTCGTAGAGCCCGCGCGCCACGCCCTGCCCGCGCAGCCGCGGGTCCACCCCCACGAAGTGGATATACGCCTCGCGGTCGTTGTCCCCGGAGTAGAAGCCGACCAGGAACGCCTCGACGGCCCCTGCCTCGTCCTCCCGCACCAGGCTGGTGCCGGAGAAGAACTGGAGAAACAGCTTCGGCAGCAGCAGCGACAGCTCGCGGGCCTGCTCGGGCGTGCGGGAGTCGCCCCACCACGTCCGTACGCACTCCACGAGCTCGGGGTGGTCGGACACGCGGGCCTGGCGCGGGTCTGGCATTCCTGGCTCCTTCGGGACGGGACACGTCCGGTACACCACGACAGGGTGTCAAACGGGCCGTCGCCCGCCGCTCACCGGTCGTCCGCGGGCCTCCTCAGGACCTCGATCACCCCCGCGAAGCTGTCCGGGCCGTGGCCCGCCGCCGAGGCCCGCTCCATGGTGGACTTCAGCAGCTCGGGCAGGGCGTTGTCGACGCCCCGGGACGCGGCCGCGTGGAGCAGGTGCTCGATGGCCGCGATCTGCACGTCGATGGTCGCGTCGTCGCCCGGGTAGCGGCCGGCGTCCACCTGCGGTGCGTAGGTGGTGAGGAAACCGGCCACGGCGGTCAGCCAGCGGATCGCGATCGGGGCGAAGGCCGTGGCCGGCGTCTTCTCCGCGCCGACCAGCGCGGTGCCGTGCAGCCAGCCGGCCATGGTGGACCACATCAGGCCGAGCAGGGCCGCGTCGTAGAGGGAGGCCAGGCCCAGTTCATCGACCTCTCCGTGCCCCCGACCGACGACGACGCGCTGGCCCCCGTACTGGACTGGGCCCGGTCCCACCTCGACCGGCCCCTGACGGTCCGGGACCTGGCGCTGCGGGCCGCGATGAGCCCCCGCACCTTCTACCGGCGGCTCCAGGAGGCCACGGGGACGACCCCCTTGCGGTGGCTGCTCACCCAGCGCCTCGGGCGGGCCCAGGCCCTGCTGGAGTCGACCGACCTCCCCATCGAGAAGATCGGCGAACTCAGCGGCCTGGGCACGGCCAACAACCTCCGCCACCACTTCCTCCGGCACATCGGGGTGTCGCCGAGCGAGTACCGGCGGGCCTTTCCCCGGACCGTTCCCGGGGCCGTTCCCGGGGCCGGGGCCGGCTAGTTCGGCGTCAGGCCGTGTGCTGATACGCCGAGTAGGTCAGATAGCCCGCGTCGCCGCCCTGGTAGTACGTGGCCTCGTCGGCCGGGGCGATCGGGAGCCCGGTGCGCAGCCGCTCCACCAGGTCGGGGTTGGCGATGAAGGCGCGCCCGAAGCTGATGAGGTCGGCACCAAGACCGAGCCAGTGGTCGGCCTCGGTCCGCCCGGTCTGCTTCGGGCCCATCGGAAGCACCGGGTTCATGATGAGCGTGCCGGGCCACGCAGGGCGCAGGCCCAGCAACACCTCCTCGTCGGCGGTGGCTTCGAGATGGACGTAGGCCACCTCAAGGCGGGCCAGCTCGGTCAGCAGCGCGGCGTAGAGCTCCGGAACATCGGCCTCCGCCACGCCCCAGAACGTCCCGCCCGGGGAGAGCCGTATGCCGGTCCTGGCCCCGCCGACGGCCTCGACGGTCGCCGACACCGCCTCGACGGCGAACCGGATCCGGCCCGCGACCGAGCCTCCGTAGCGGTCCGTGCGCAGGTTGGCGTTCGAGGAGAGGAACTGGGAGATCAGATAGCCGTTGGCGCCGTGCAGCTCGACACCGTCGAACCCGGCGTCGATGGCGCGGCGGGCGGCCTGCGCGTACGACTGGGCGTGCTCGGGCACCTCGGCGGTCTCCAGGGCGCGCGGCGTCGGCGCGGGCTGGGGCCCGGTGGGGGTGAACACCTCGCCGACGGCGGGGACGGCCGAGGGCCCGACCGGGCGCATCCCGGTGGTGTCCGGATGTGAGACCCGCCCGCCGTGCATGAGCTGGGCGAAGATCCGGCCGCCGTTGGAGTGCACGGCGGCGGTCACCGGGCGCCACGCGGCGACCTGCTCATCGGTGTGCAGCCCCGGTGTGCCCGGATTGGACTGGCCGATCAGACTCGGCTGCACGCCTTCGGTCACGATCAGCCCGGCGGTGGCCCGCTGCGCGTAGTACGTCGCCATCGACGGCGTCGCCAGACCGCCGTCGGCGGCCCGGACCCGCGACATCGGGGCCATCACCACCCGGTTGGGCAGCGTCAGGTCGCCGAGCCGATAGCTGTCGAAAAGGGTCGTCGTCGTCACGTCGGCTTTCCTCCGCGATCCGCGGCGCCCGCTTCTCGGGCGCTCGGCGGTTACGCTAAAACCTCACATGGATGTCAGAGGCAAGGCACTGTGCCGCGGGTCACAGCCGGGAGGACGACATGCGCATCGGGGAGCTCGCCGCGCGAGCCGGGGTCAGCGTCAGATCCCTGCGCTATTACGAGGAGCAGGGGCTGATCGCCAGTACCCGCAGCGCCAGCGGGCAGCGGCACTACACGGACGACGAGGTCGAACGGGTCACGTTGATCCAGCGGCTGTACGCCGCGGGGCTGTCCAGCCGCACCATCTTCGAACTGCTGCCGTGTGTCGACGCGCCCAGCGAGGAGAATTCCGACGCCGCGCTGGAGCGGATGGCACAGGAGCACCACCGGCTCTCCCGCCACATCGACGAGCTCATCCACACCCGGGACGCCCTCGAAAGGGTGATGGCCACGGCCCGCGCGTATCGCGAGACCTTGCAGGCAACGGCGGCCTGCTGAGCGTGGCCTCCGGAGGCCACGCGGCGGAGCCGCACATCGATGCGCCCGCCGCAGGCGTCAAGAGCCGCCGGACAGGGCCTAACCCGCGTGGGCGGCGAACGCCGCGTACGCGGGCTCGTCGAAGAGGACGAACCTGACCTCCTCGACCGTGGTGTCCGCGGCCCGGACCGTCTCGACGGCGATGCGGGCGGCGTCCTCCATGGGCCACCGGTAGACGCCGGTCGAGATGGCCGGGAACGCGACCGTCTTCGCCCCGAGTTCGTCAGCGACCCGCAGCGCCTCGCGGTAGCAGGAGACGAGAAGCTCCGAGCGGTCCTCGGTGGCGGACCACACGGGCCCCACGGTGTGGATGACCCACTCGGCGTGCAGCCGCCCCGCGGTCGTCGCCACCGCCCGCCCCGTCGGCAGCCCCTTGCCGTAGTGCGACGCGCGCAGCGCCCGGCACGCCTCCAGGATCTCGGGGCCGCCCCGGCGGTGGATGGCGCCGTCGACGCCTCCGCCGCCGAGGAGGGAGGAGTTCGCGGCGTTGACGATGGCGTCGGCGTGCTGGTCGGTGATGTCGCCGCGGACGAAGGTGATGGTGGTGCTCATGGGGTCATCTTCCGTGGTCTACGGCCGCTCGGGCGAGCTGACGCGCTCCGTCGGGCCGCCGAACGGCAGGAACGTGGACCGGGTGGCGAGCAGCCAGACGCCGTTCTCCTTGCGGAACGTGTCCTCGTAGTGGCCCACGTTCGCGGGCAGCCGGGGCGGCAGCATGCCGCCGGTGTAGCCGTCGACCCGGTACGTCGCGAAGTACGACGTGGCGGAGGCCGTCGTCGGGGACTCCACGGTGACCAGGATGTTCGTACACATCCGCCGCGACAGCCGGTCCGCCGGCCGCGACCCGAAGTACTCCCGCAGCGCCTCACGCCCCTCGACCCGGCGGGCGCCCTGCGGCCACTCCCACGCCCCGTCGGGCGTGAACAGCTCGGCCACGGAGGCGGGGTCTCCGAGGTCGAGACGGCGGAGGAACTCGACGATCAGACGCTCGCAGGCGCGCTCGGCGAGCAGACGGGCCAGGTCCTGGGCTGCGTCTTCGGTGGATTCGGCGGTGATCTCCACTTCCTAGCAGCGGCGCGGGTGGCGCCACGAACCGTTTTCCACACCCTCGCGGCCCGGCGCTCTTGCTTCGAGTGCACGCGAACTGCTTAGCGTCCTCGGCACGACCGTGATCGACAGCACCCCCGCGGAAAGGGCCTGAGCGTCATCATGAGCAACGCCATCGAACAGATCAGCAAGGTCGAGCTGGGCCACGGCGGCCCCCTCGTCGGCGTCCAGGGCTTCGGCGCCATGGGCATCAGCCATGCCTACGGGCAGACGGACGACGCGGCGGCCCGCGACACCCTGGAGGCCACCGTCGAGGCGGGCGTCACCCTCATCGACACCGCCGACATGTACGGCGCCGGCGCCAACGAGGAGTTCCTCGCGCCGTTCGTCGCCGCGCACCGCGACGAGATCACCCTGGCCACCAAGTTCGGCGTCGAGCGCCGCGCCGACGACCCGGACTACCGGGCCATCCGCAACGATCCCGGCTACGTCAAACAGGCCGTCGAGGCGAGCCTGCGCCGCCTGAACGTCGAGGTCATCGACCTCTACTACATGCACCGCCGCGACCCCGCCGTCCCGCTGGCCGAGTCCGTCGGCGCCATGGCCGAGCTGGTGCGGGAAGGCAAGGTCAGGTACCTGGGCCTGAGCGAGGTCACCGGTGCCGAGCTGCGCGAGGCGCACGCCGTGCACCCGGTCACCGCGCTCCAGTCGGAGTGGTCGGTCTTCAGCCGGGACGCCGAGCGCGGCGCGGTGGGCGCGGCCGCTGAGCTCAACGTCGCCTTCGTGCCGTACTCGCCGCTCGGCAAGGGCTTCCTGACCGGCGCGTTCACCGACGCTGGCACAGTCCTCTCCAGCGGCGACGTCAGGCAGTCGCATCCGCGCTTCACCGGCGACAACGCCAAGGCGAACGCCGCCCTCCTGGCGCCCCTGCGCACCCTCGCGGCCGACCACGGCGCCACCACCGCGCAGATCGCCCTGGCCTGGGTGCAGCAGCGCGCCCAGGCGCACGGCCTGACCGTCGTTCCGATCCCCGGCACCCGCAGCCGCGGCCGCCTCCTCGAGAACGCCGCGGCCACCCGGATCACGCTGACCTCCGACGAGCTGGCGCTGCTGGAGCCGGTCGCCGCCCAGGTGGCGGGCGACCGCTGACCGGCCTGTGAGGGCGTGTTCAGGGGCGGCGCGGGCGGAGATCGTATCCATGGAGGAGACAGACGTGATCCACCGTGGACGAGGAGAGGGTGGCCATGAGCAGCGAGCGCCCCGCGCTGTACGAGATGTTCGACGAACGGTTCCGCACCGGGCGGTGCATGGACGGCGATGACCATCTCGAGGTCCTGTACGGCGGCTGCCGCTGGGCCGAGGGGCCCGTGTATGTGCCCGCCTGGCGGCAGGTGATCTGGAGCGACATCCCCAACGACCGGTTGCTGCGGTGGGACGAGGAGACCGGCACGGTCGGCGTCTTCCGCCGTGGCGCCGGGAACACCAACGGCAACACCCTCGACCGCGAGGGCCGTCTGATCAGCTGTGAGCAGGGCAACCGCCGGGTGACCCGGACCGAGCACGACGGCACGGTCACGGTGCTGGCCGACCGCTGGCAGGGCAAGCGCCTGAACAGCCCGAACGACGCGGCGGTGAAGTCGGACGGCTCGATCTGGTTCTCCGACCCGGACTTCGGCATCCTCAGCGATTACGAGGGCCACCGTGCGCAGAGCGAGATCGGCGCCAACAACGTCTACCGGATCGACCCGGACAGCGGCCGGGTGCGGCTGGTCGCCGACGGCCTCGGCGCCCCGAACGGCCTGGTGTTCTCGGCCGACGAGCGGCGGCTGTTCGTCTCCGACACCCGGGCGGGCTGCGTCCGGGTCTTCGATGTGCGCGACGACGGCACGCTGTCGGACGGCGAGATCTTCGCCGAGGCCGCGGCCCGCGAGGGCGCCCGCTTTGACAACCTCCGCTTCGACGACGGCGGCAGGCTCTGGGTGGCGGCGATGGACGACGGCGTGCACTGCTACGACCCGGACGGCACGCTGATCGGGCGGCTCGTCGTCCCCGAGACGGCCGCCAACATCTCCTGGGGCGGCGCCAAGCGCAACCGTCTCTTCATCGCGGCGCGGACCAGCCTCTACTCGGTGGTCATGAGTGTCACGGGCACGCACCCGACCGGGCCGGGGCCCAGGCCCTGACCCGCGGGGCCGCGCCCCGGCCGGGACCGGTCCCGGCCGGGGCACGGGAGGGTCGGGGTGGTGCCGGGGGCCGCCCCGGCCGTACGGCGCACGGCGAATGGGGTGGGCTCCGATGGCGGATCAGGTCCTGGAGCGGATGCCGGGCAGGGTCAGGTTCGCCCTGGGGGGCGTCTGGGGCCAGGCGGTGGTCAACTTGTTCGCCGGGGGTTCGCTGCTCTCCGAGCTGGACAGCCGGCTCGCCCATGGCCGGCACGTCGCGGAGCCCGGCCTGGTGCGGGGCCTGGCGTACTTCTCCCTGGCGGTGGCGGTCCTGCTGGGGGTCGCGGGCGTCTGCGCGCGGAAGCGGTTCGGCTGGGTGTGGACCGTGATCGTTCTCGTCGAGATGCTGGCCGTGGTGAGCGCGATGGTCGGGTTGTACTGCGTGTGGATGGGGCTCGTCGCGGTGAGCGAGTCCGCCCTGCTGATCGGGCTGGCCCTGCCGCTGGCGATCGGCGGGGCGCTGATCACCGGGCGGGGGCAGGACTGGTTCAGCCGCTGATGCCGAGCGCCGCCGCGTGGGTCTCCAGGCGCTCGGCGGCCAGGGCGCCGGCCGCCTCGTCGTCGCGGGAGGTGGCGACGACCAGGGCGCGGCCGGCCAGGGTGTGGGCGCGCTGGTGGAGGGCGGCGATGTGGGTCGGGGCGGCGGAGGCCGCGGTGGGCTCGGCGCGGAGCGGGGAGCGGCCGTCGCGAAGGCGGGTGACCTGGTCGGTGAGGCGCTGGGCGGCGGTGTCGAGCGCGGGCGCGGGCACGAGGGCGCGCAGCTCGTCGGTCACGGTCAGCAGCGCGGTGAGATGGCCCGCCAGCTGGATGTCCAGCTCCTCCTCGCGTGAGCGGTGCGGGAAGCCCCGCCCGGGCTCGGCCATGGTGTGGACCGACTTGGTGCGGATCGGCTCGTACATGGGTGGCCTCCAAGGGATCTCAGGAGGCCATCCTAGCTTAGACTCAGTCTAAAGTTGAGCTCTTGCTAAGTATCTGCCAAGTGTTTGTCGCCCGGCCGTCCGGTGCGACCGCGAGCCCGGGGTGATCGAGCTGATCGAACTGATCGAAGTGAAGGTGCTGACGCCGGAGGACTGGACGATCTGGCGGGAGCTGCGGCTCACCGCCCTCGCGGACGCGCCGTACGCGTTCGGGTCCCGGCTCGCGGACTGGCAGGGCGACGGCGACCGCGAGGAGCGGTGGCGCGCCCGCCTGGAGATCCCCGGTTCGTACAACCTGGTGGCCGCGCTCGACGGGGTGCCCGTCGGGATGGCCAGCGGGGTGCCCGGCCCGCACCATGGCGTGGTCGAGCTGATCTCCATGTGGGTGGGCGCGGCCGGGCGCGGGTGCGGGGTCGCCGATCGGCTGGTGCGGGCCGTGGAGGAGTGGGGCCTGCGGGCGGGGGCCGAGGTGCTGCGGCTGAACGTCATGCCGGACAACGCGCGCGCCCTCGCCTTCTACCGGCGCATCGGGCTGGCGGAGGCCGGGGAGGAGGAGGGGGAAGTGGTGATGGAGAAGGCGCTGCGGCCCCGCTGAGCCGCCCGGCTCTGAGCGAGCCGCGCGTGACCGGGGCGGCGTCAGTGCTGGCCGTAGCCGTCCAGGAACTTTCCGATCCGTGTCACCGCGTCCGCCAGGTCCTTCTTCGCCGGGAGCGTCACGATCCGGAAGTGGTCCGGCTCCGGCCAGTTGAAGCCCGTGCCGTGCACGATCATGATCTTCTCGGAGCGCAGCAGGTCCAGGACCATCTGCCGGTCGTCCTTGATCTTGTAGACCGCGGGGTCGAGCCGCGGGAACGCGTACAGCGCGCCCTTCGGCTTGACGCAGGTCACGCCCGGGATCCGGGTCAGCAGCTCATACGCCGTGTCGCGCTGCTCCAGCAGCCGGCCGCCGGGCAGCACCAGGTCGTTGATCGACTGGCGGCCGCCGAGGGCCGCGGCCACCGCGTGCTGGGCGGGCATATTGGCGCACAGCCGCATATTGGCCAGGATGGTCAGGCCCTCGAGGTAGTTGGTGGCGTGGGCCTTGGGGCCGCAGACCGCGAGCCAGCCGCTGCGGTAGCCCGCGACCCGGTAGGCCTTGGAGAGCCCGTTGAAGGTCAGGGTCAGCAGGTCGGGGGCGATGGCCGCGGTGGGGGTGTGGGTCGCGCCGTCGTAGAGGATCTTGTCGTAGATCTCGTCGGAGCAGACGACCAGATTGTGGCGGCGGGCGATCTCGGTCAGCCCCCGCAGCATCTCCTCGTCGTAGACCGCGCCCGTCGGGTTGTTCGGGTTGATGATGACCAGGGCCTTGGTGCGGTCCGTGACCTTGGCCTCGATGTCGGCGAGGTCCGGCATCCAGTCCGACTGCTCGTCGCAGCGGTAGTGCACGGCGGTGCCGCCGGAGAGCGAGACCGCGGCGGTCCACAGCGGGTAGTCGGGGGAGGGGACCAGCACCTCGTCCCCGTTGTCCAGCAGGCCCTGCATCGCCATCTGGATCAGCTCGGAGACGCCGTTGCCGAGGTACACGTCCTCGACGTCCAGGTCGATGCCCCTGGTCTGGTAGTGCTGCATCACCGCGCGCCGCGCGGACAGCAGCCCCTTGGCGTCGCCGTACCCATGGGCCGCGCCGAGGTTGCGCAGCATGTCCTCCAGGATCTCCGGCGGACAGTCGAAGCCGAAGGTCGCGGGGTTGCCCGTGTTGAGCTTGAGGATGCGGTGACCGGCAGCCTCCAGCCGCATCGCCTCCTCGAGTACCGGGCCCCGGATCTCGTAGCAGACGTTGGAGAGCTTCGTGGACTGGATCACCTGCATGTCGGCCACCTTACGGCCGTGTAACCGGGACCGCTCGGTGTTCTTCGCCACGTCGACGGTGTAAGGCGGCGCAAGGCGGCGCAAGGGGGCGTCTTCAGGCGTCTTCGGGCGGATGGGACGGCGGCGCGCCCGGTAACGAGTCGGTTTCCCGGGTTGATTTCCGTGTGCGAAGGGTTGGCCCGGACGGGTCGGCTGGCTATCGTTCACGAACTTCAACGAATCGTTCCGCTGAACGAATAGCGGAGAAGGGTGGCCGGCCCATGTCCGACACCTCACCCCGAAACGCCCCGGGGGCGGCGGGGATACCGCGCCGGTCGCTGCTGGCCGGCGCGGCGGCGAGCGGCGCCGCACTCGGCGCGTCCTGGCTGCTCAGCGGCTGCTCCGGCGCGGCCTCCGCGTCCCCGGCCGACGCCCTCCCCAGCACCGGCCCCACCGGCCGCCCCGACCGCGGCGGCACCCTGCGCATCGCCCGGCCGCCCGCCTCCGACGCCGAGACCCTGGACCCGGCCGGCTCCCTGTCCGCGTACGAATACCTGGGCGCCCTCTACAACCGGCTGGTGCGGATCGGCCCCGACGGCGGCCTCGCCCCCGACCTCGCCGAGTCCTGGGAGCCCGACGACACAGCCCGCACCTGGACCTTCCGGCTGCGCCGCGGCGTCACCTTCCACAACGGCCGCGCCTTCACCTCCGCCGACGCCGCCTACACCCTGCGCCACATCCTCGACGCCAGGACCGGCTCCCCGCAGGCCGGAGTGCTGGCCCCGCTGGTCGACCCGAAGCGGCTGCGCACCCCCGACGCGCACACCCTCGTCGTCCCGCTGAAGACCCCGAACGCCGAGTTCCCCAGCCTGCTCACCCACTACAACTGCTACGTCATCCCCGACGGCAGCGCCGCCTCCATCGGCCGCACCGGCATCGGCACCGGCCCCTTCAAGCTGGTCTCCTTCACCGCCGCCGGGCCCGGCCGGATCACCGCGTACGCGGACCACTGGGCCGGCCGCCCCGTCCTGGACGCCATCGACTTCTACTCCGTCGCCGACATGCAGGCCCGCTCCAACGCCCTGCTCGCCGGCCAGGTCGATCTGCTCTCCCAGACCAACCTGGACTTCGCCACCGCCCGCGTCGTCGCCAACTCCGACCGCGCCACCCTCGCCCGGGTGAAGAACGCGCAGTGGTACGTGCTGCCGATGCTCACCACCGAGAAGCCCTTCACCGATGTGCGGGTGCGGCAGGCGATGAAGCTCGCGTACGACCCCGAGCACGTCATGAAGGTCGCCCTCCAGGGCGCCGGCACCGCCGGCTGGGACAACCCCGTACCGCCCAGCGACCCGGGCCACCTCGCCCGCCACCCGGCCCACGACCCCGAAAAGGCCCGCCATCTGCTGAAGCAGGCCGGGCAGGAGCGGCTCGCGGTCGACCTCTACACCTCCTCCTACGACCCGATCTTCACGCCCATGGCCCTCGCCTACCAGGAGTCCGCCAAGCGGGCCGGCATCCGGATCCGGGTCAGAACGGCCGCCGCCGACTCGTACTACACCCAGATCTGGATGAAGAAGCCGCTCATGGCCACCTACTGGTACACCGGCCGCCCCATCGACCAACTCCTCAACCAGGTCTTCCGGGGCGGCTCCTCGTACAACGAGACCGCCTGGGCCGACAAGGACTTCGACGCAGCTCTGGACCGGGCCCGCCGCGAGACCGACGACGCCCGGCGCCGCGAGCTGTACCAGCAGGCGCAGACCGCGGTCGTGGAGCGGGGCGGGGCGATCACCCCGATGTTCGCCGACCGGCTCGTCGGCATCTCCCGCAAGGTGCGGGGCTACGCGGAGCACGGCTTCGAGTTCGACTACCTCGGCATCGGGCTGAAGGGGGCGTGAGGGGCGTGCTCACCTTTCTCGTACGCCGCGTCGTCGCCGCGCTCGGCACGCTGCTGCTCTCCTCCGTCCTCGTCTTCCTCGCCGTCCAGTCGCTGCCCGGCGACGTCGCCACCCAGGTGCTCGGCAAGGACGCCACCCCCACCGCCGTCGCCGCGCTGCGCGACAAGCTCCACCTCGACCAGCCCGCCTGGGAGCGCTACCTGGAGTGGGTCAAGGGCGCGCTCCACGGCGACTTCGGCGCCTCGCTGGTCAACGCCAAGCCGGTGGGCGGCGAGGTCGCCCAGTACCTCGGCAACTCCGCGCTGATCGCCGTCGTCACCGTCCTCTTCGCCGTCACCGGATCGCTCGTGCTGGGCGTCGTCGCCGGGCTCTACCGCGACCGCTGGCCCGACCACCTCATCTCCACGGTCAGCCTGATCGGCATGAGCGTCCCCGAGTTCGTGGTGGCCACCGTGCTGGTGCTGCTCTTCTCCATCGCCGTCCCCGTCCTGCCCGCCGTGGTGCTCTACGGGCCCGAGGCGAGCGTCGGACAGCTGCTCCCGGCCGTATGGCTGCCCGCCGCCTCGCTCGCGATCGTGATGGCCGCGTACCTCGTGCGCATGGCCCGCACCTCGGTCATCGACGTCATGGCCGGCGAGTACGTCACCACCGCCCGGCTCAAGGGCCTGTCCACCTGGCGCGTGGTCACCCGCCACGCCCTGCCCGGGGCGCTGCTGCCCACCCTGCATGTCATCGCCCTCAACGTGGCGTGGCTGGTCGGCGGCGTCGCCGTCGTCGAGAACGTCTTCAACTACCCCGGCATCGGCAAGCTGATGCTCTCCTCCGTGCAGAACCGCGACCTGCCGGTCATCCAGGCCATCGCCCTGATCAGCGCGGTCGTCTACGTCTGCTGCAACCTGGCCGCCGACCTCGGCGCCATGGCCCTCAACCCCAAGCTCAGGACCCGAGGAGGGCGGACCCGATGAGCACCATCAAGACCCCCGACGCTGTTGTTCCGGCCGGGCGGGTCGAACCGCCCGCCGCCCGGCCCGGCTTCGCCGCCCGCACCTGGCGCACCGTACGCTCCTCCCGCGCCGCCACCATCGGCCTCGCGATCGTCGCCGTCCACCTCCTGATCGCGCTCCTCGCACCCGTGCTGACCTCGTACGAACCGACGGCCGGCGACGCCTCGCAGGCCCTCCTCGGCCCCGGCGCCGACCACTGGGCCGGCACCGACCAGTACGGGCGCGACGTACTGGCCCGGGTGCTGTACGGCGGGCGGTACGCGCTCGGCGTCTCGGTCGCCGCGACCCTGGTGACCATCGCCCTCGGCACCGTCCTCGGCTGCGCGGCCGCGCTGCGCGGCGGCTGGCTGGACGACGTGCTGATGCGGGTGCTGGACGCCGTGCTGTCCATCCCGTCCATCCTCGCCCTGCTGGTCGTCGTCACCGCGCTGGGCACCGGGCCCGCGGTCATCGTGCTCGCCATCGCCGTCGTCTACGTCCCGCAGGTCGTCCGGGTCGTCCGGGGCGCCGCGCTGGCCGTCGTCCCCGCCGACTACGTCACCGCGGCCCGCGCCCGCGGCGAGGGGACCTGGTCGATCCTGTGGCGCGAGGTGCTGCCCAACATCACCGATGTGGTGTGCGTCGAGTTCGCGATGCGCGCCTCGTGGGTGGTGCTGCTGATCAGCTCCCTGTCCTTCCTCGGCTTCGGCGCCAACCCGCCCACCCCCGACTGGGGGCTGATGGTCGCCGAGAACCGCACCGCCATCACCGTCGTCCCGATGGCGAGCCTGGCGCCGATCATCGCCCTGGCCACGCTCGTGATCGGGCTCAACCTCGCGGCCGACGGCCTGTCCAAGGCGTGGGGCGTGGACCGGATCCGGGAGGCCTCCTGATGACCACCACCACCGCCACCGCCATCGTTGCTGTCGACGGCCTGTCCGTCGCCTACCGCTCCGCGGGCCGGGACATCCCCGTCGTCCACGAGGTCGGCTTCGAGCTGTGCCCCGGCCGGACCCTCGCCCTCGTCGGCGAGTCCGGCAGCGGCAAGTCGACCGTCGCCGCGACCCTGCTCGGACATCTGCGGCACGGCTCGCGGATCACCGCGGGCACGGTGCGCGTCGAGGGCAAGGACGTCTTCGCCCTCCCGGCCAGGGAACTGCGGCGGCTGCGCGGCGGCACGGTCGCCATGGTCGCGCAGAACGCCGGGCACGCCCTGACCCCCTCGATGCGGGTCGGGCGGCAGATCGCGGAGGCGCTGCGCGGCGACGCGGGCGCGGCCGGCTCCGTCGCCGTCACCGACCTCCTCGACCAGGTCCGCCTCCCGCGCCCCGCCGAACTCGCCCGCCGCTACCCGCACGAACTCTCCGGCGGGCAGCAGCAGCGCGTCGCGATCGCCATGGCCATCGCCGCCCGCCCCAAGGTCCTCGTCCTCGACGAACCCACCACCGGCCTCGACGTCATCACCCAGCGCGGCGTCCTGGACCTGCTCGCCGCGCTGCGCGACGAACTCGGCCTCGCCGCCGTCCTGGTCAGCCACGACCTGGGCGTCGTCGCCCACATGGCCGACGAGGTCGCGGTGTTGCGGGAGGGCCGGGTCGTGGAGGCCGCCCCCACCCGCCGCCTCTTCGCCGCCCCCGCCGACCCGTACACCCGGCGGCTGCTGGCCAGCGTCCCGCGCCTCGCCGACTCCGGGCTCGCGGTCGTCGCCGAGGACGGCACCCGCGAGATCCGGCCCAAGGCCGAGGTGCCCGCCGACGCCCCGGAGGCGGTCGCCGTCCACGACATCACCATCGACTACGGCGCGAGCCGCGCCGTCCACGGCGTGTCCTTCCGCGTGCGGCGCGGCGAGGTGCTGGCGCTGGTCGGCGAGTCGGGCAGCGGCAAGTCCACGCTGGCGTGGTCGCTGGCGGGGCTGCGGGCGCCGTCGGGGGGTGAGATGACCGCGAAGGGGTCCGACGGCGACCTGGCCCGCCCGGCGCGGCAGCGGCCGCTGTCCCTGCGGCGCAAGGTCCAGCTCGTCTTCCAGAACGCCGACACGTCCCTGAACCCCCGGCGCTCGGTGGGCGACGCGGTACGGCGCCCGCTGCGCTTCTTCGGCACGGCCGCCTCCCGTACGGAGGCCGCCACCCGCGCCCGGCAGCTCATCGCCGACGTACGCCTCGACCCGGCCCTCGCCGACCGCCTGCCCGCGCAGCTCTCCGGCGGGCAGCGGCAGCGGATCGGGATCGCGCGGGCGCTGGCCGGCGAGCCGGACGTACTGATCGCCGACGAGATCACCACCGCGCTCGACGTCTCCGTCCAGGCCGAGGTGTTGCGCCTCCTGGACGACCTGCGGCGCGAGCGCGAACTGGCGTGCCTCTTCATCAGCCACGACCTGGCCGTGGTGCGGGGGATCGCCGACCGGGTGGTGGTGCTGCGCCACGGGGTGGTGGTCGAAGAGGGCCCGACCGAGGCCGTCTTCGCCTCCCCGGGCCACCCCTACACCCGCCGCCTCATGGCCGCGGCGCTCGACCCGGACGGGGCCGCGGCCGCGGCCGCGGCCACGGAGGCGGACGCGGGCGTGCCCGACGACTGGCAGGACGCCGCGGCCCCGGACGACACCTGGACCGACCTCGGCCCCGCCCACCGCATCCGCCGCTGGCGCCCGTCGCCGCCGTGACCGCCGACGGAGGTTTTGTCCCCTACCCGCCCCTCCCCGAACCGGGGCCAAGCCCCGGGCCCCCGGCCACGGTCACGGGCCCCGGGCCACGGTCACGGGCTCCGGGCCCGGGTCCCGACCTCGGCTCCGGGCCCGGGTCCCGACCTCGGCTCCGGGCCCGGGTCCCGACCTCGGCTCCGGGCCCCGGCCCCGACCTCGGCTCCGGGCCTCGGCCACGGCCCCGGCCACGGGCCTCGGGCCACGGCTTCGGGCCACCCACGGGCCACGGCCACGGGCCACGGTCACGGGCCTTGGGCCTTGGGCCTCGGGTCACGGCCTCGGGCACGGTCCACGGGCCACGACCTCGGGTCACGGCCACGGGCCTTGGACTCTGGCCACGGCCACGGCCACGGGCCTTCGGCCACGGCCGGCCCACGGGTCCCAGGCCCCGGGCCCCGGGCCGCAGGCCCACAGCCTCCGGCCCGGGGCCGGAGGCCCTCGGGCGGCGGCGGGCCTGCCGTGGCTTTCGGGGGTCCGGGGGCTTGCCCCCGGTTGAGGGAAGGGGCGGGTAGGGGACAAGCCCGCCGCAGGCGCCGCCACCCGCACCGCACCCGCACCCGCACCCGCACCCGCACCCGCACACCGTAGGAGAACCGTGAGATACCGCGAGCAGTTCGACCGCGAGGTCCAGACGGAGGACGTCTGGATCCCCACCCGGGACGGGACCCGCCTGCACGCCCGCATCTGGCGCCCCGTCGACGCCGCCGAAGCCCCCGTCCCCGCGCTGCTGGAGTATCTCCCGTACCGCAAGAGCGACTGGACCGCCCCGCGCGACGCGCAGCGTCACCCCTGGTACGCGGGGCACGGCTACGCCTCCGTCCGGGTCGATCTGCGCGGCAGCGGGGACTCCGAGGGCGTGATGCTCGACGAGTACACCGCGACCGAGCTGGCCGACGGAGTCGACGTCGTGGAGTGGCTGGCCGCCCAGCCGTGGTGCACGGGCAAGGTCGGCATGTTCGGCATCTCGTGGGGCGGGTTCAACTCCCTCCAGATCGCCGCCCTGCGCCCGGAGCCGCTGAAGGCGATCGTCACCGTCTGCTCGACCGACGACCGTTACGACAACGACGTCCACTACACCGGCGGCGCCGTCCTCGGCATCGACATGCTCGCGTGGGCGGGCACCATGCTCGCGTTCACGGCCCGCCCGCCGGACCCGGCCACCGTGGGCGAGGACCGGTGGCTGCCCATGTGGCGGGAGCGGCTGGAGGCGCTGGAGCCGTATCTGCACACCTGGCTGGCGCACCAGCAACGGGACGACTACTGGCGCCACGGCAGCGTGTGCGAGGACTACGGCGCCATCGACGCGGCGGTCCTCGCGGTGGGCGGCTGGGCCGACCCGTACCGGGACACCGTGCTGCGCCTGGTGGAACATCTCGACGCGCCCGTGCGCGGGCTGATCGGGCCGTGGTCGCACCAGTACCCGGACCGGGGCCTGCCGCCGGGCCCGGCGATCGGCTTTCTCCAGGAGACGCTGCGCTGGTGGGATCACTGGCTCAAGGGCGTGGACACCGGGGTCATGGAGGACCCCGCCCTGCGCTCCTGGATCAACGACCCGGTGCCGCCCGCGACGCACTACGCGACCATGCCCGGCCGCTGGGTCGCCGACGACGCCTGGCCGTCCCCGGCGGTCACCTGGGACGAGCGGCCGCTGGGCGGCGACGGCGCGGAGCCGGTGGTGGTGCGCTCCCCGCTGCACACCGGCATCGACGCGGGCCGCTTCTTCCCCTTCGGCAACGCCACCGACCTGCCGCCCGACCAGCGCGAGGAGGACGGCCGTTCGGTCTGCTTCGACTCCGCGCCGCTGACGGAGCGCGTGGAGATCCTGGGCCGCCCGCGCGTCCGGCTGCGCCTCGACAGCGCCACCCCGCGCGCGCATGTCATCGCGCGCGTCTGCGACGTCGCCCCCGACGGCTCCTCGACGCTGGTCACCCGGGGCGTGCTCAACCTGCTGTCGCGGCACGGCCGGGACAAGGCGGTGGAGTGGACGCCGGGGACGTACGAGGACGTGGAGTTCGAGCTCAACGGCATCGGGTACGCCTTCCCGCCCGGCCACCGCATCCGGGTCGCGGTCTCCGACCAGTACTGGCCGTGGGTGTGGCCCCACGGCGAGCGTGGTGCGCTGACCATGCGCCCCGCGGACAGCGTGGTCGTCCTCCCCGTACGGGACCCGGGCGGCGACGCCGGCCGCCCGCCGATCACCTTCGAGGAGCCGGAGCAGGCGCCGCCGCTCCCGGTGACCACCGAGGCGTCCGGCGCCGGGAACCGGCCCGAGCGGCTGGTGCGGCACGACGTGGCGACGGGGGAGTGGACCCTGGAGGTGGACCCCAACTACGGCGGCTCCCGCACCTACCCCGACGGCCTGCGGTACGAGGAGAGCGCGCTGGAGACGTACCGGATCCGCGGCGGCGACCCGCGCTCGGCCGTGGCAAGCTCCCAGTGGACCGTCCGGCTGCGGCGCGGCGACTGGGACGCAGTCGTCGTGGCCCGCACCGAACTCCGCGCCACGGCGGCGGAGTTCATCATGGACAGCAGCCTCGAAGCACGGGCGAACGGAGAGACAGTGGTCAAGCGCACCTGGCACCACACCACCCCCAGGACGTCGGCATGACCTCCGCCGCTGAACGTTCGGGGCGTCCCAAGGCCGCCCGGCGGGCCGTCGCCGCCTCCGAACGCACCCGTCAGCCCACCGAGGTGCGCCGCCGCCTGATCGTGGAGGCCGCCGTTCCGCTCATCGTGGAGCGGGGTTCCGCGGCTGTGGGCGTGCGCGATGTGGCGGCCGCGGCGGGGGTCTCGGTCGGCACGGTCACCTACCACTTCGAGAGCGTCCAGGAAGTCCTCTCCGAGGCGATGGTGCTGCACATCGAGCGCTACTACGCCGCGCTCAGCGAGGCCGCCGCCCGGGCCACCAGCGGCGCCGAGGGGCTGCGACTGCTCATCGACGCGCTGTTCACCGACGACACCGACCGCCACTGGCGGATGTGGTTCGACTACTGGCACGCGGGCGACCGCGACCAGGCGTTCGCGCGCGGCCAGGCCGAGCGCTACGAGAGCTGGCACGGCGAGATCCGCTCCCTGGTCGAACGGGGCGCCGACGAGGGCGACTTCGGCTGCGCCGACCCCGCCGGATTCGCCGTCCGCTTCGCCGCCCTCGCGGACGGCCTCGCCCTGCAACGGCTGCGCCAGGCCCCGCCGCTGCCCACCGAGGCCGCCCGCCGCCACCTCTACCGGCTGGTGGAGGTGGAACTGGAGAAGGGCTGACCGCTCACCCCGCCTGCGTGCGCCGCACCGAGCGCCCCGCCAGGACGTCCGTACGCCGCCCGTCCTCGATGACGAAGCGGCCGTCGATGAGGACATGGGGGATGCCGGTGGGGAGGGTGCGGGGGGACTCGAAGGTGGCGCCCGCGGCGACCGTGTCCGGGTCGAAGAGGACCAGGTCCGCGCGGTAGCCCTCGCGGACCAGACCCCGGTCGGGGAGGCGGAGGCGGGTCGCGGGGCGCCCGGTGAGGTGGGCCACGCACTCCTCCAGGGACAGCACGCCCAACTCGCGGACGTAGTGGCCCAGATACCGGGGGAAGGTCCCGTACGCGCGCGGATGCGGCTTGGCGCCGTGCAGGACGCCGTCGCTGCCGCCCGTGTGCACCGGGTGCTGCATGATCGCCCGGACGTTGTCCTCGTGCCCGACGTGCTGAAGGATCGTCGAGCCCAGCCGGTCCTCCAGCAGCAGCCGGCGCGCGGTGTCCCACGGCGCCTCGCCCCGCTCGCGCGCGGACTGCGCGACCGTCCGGCCGACGTACGCCGCGAGGGCCGGATCGCCGACCCCCGAGATCTCGATCGTGTCCCACGCGATGGGCACGCCGTGACAGCCGTCGGCCCCCTCCACCTCCATGACGTGCCGGATCCGCTCCGCGGTCGCCTCGTCCCGGAGCCGGTCCAGGATGGCCCCCGGCCCGCCCTCGGCGGCCCAGCTCGGCAGCATCGCGGCGAGCGTGGTGCAGCCGGGCAGGTAGGGGTAGGTGTCGAGGGTGATGTCCGCGCCCTCGGCGAGCGCCCGGTCCAGCAGCGCCAGCAGCTCGGGGGCGCGGCCCTTGTTCACCCCGAAGTTCATGGTCGCGTGCGCCAGGTGCAGCGCGCAGCCCGCCTCGCGGGCGAGGGCCACCATCTCCTGGTACGCCTGGAACGCGCCCGCGCCGTACGAGCGGTGGTGCGGGCAGTAGTAGCCGCCGTACGCGGCGACCACGCGGCACAGCTCGGTGAGCTCGGCGTCCGACGCGTACATCCCGGGCGTGTACGTGAGCCCGGACGACATCCCGACCGCCCCCTGCTCAAACCCCTCCGCGACCAGCCGCTTCATCCGCGCCACCTCGTCCGGGGTGGCGTCCCGGTCCTCCCAGCCGAGCGCGAGCATGCGGACGGAGCCCTGGGGGACGAGATACGCGGCGTTGACCGCGATGCCCTGGCCGTCGAAGCCGCGGTCGAGCCGGTCCAGGAAGCCGCCGACGGTGCGCCAGTCGAAGTCGATGTCGGAGCCGTCGCCGTTCCAGCCGGTGATGGCCGTGCGGATCTCGGCGAGGGTGCGGTCGTCGACGGGCGCGTACGACAGGCCGTCCTGGCCGAGCACCTCCAGCGTCACGCCCTGCGCGGCCTTGGCGGAGTGGTCCGGGTCGCGCAGCAGGGCGAGGTCGCTGTGCGCGTGCATGTCGATGAACCCGGGCGCGAGCGCGAGCCCGCCCGCGTCCACCACCCGCCGCCCCGCCGGCCGCGGCCCGCCGCCCTCGGGCACGACGGCGGCGATCCGCCCGCCGTCGACCCCGACGTCCGCCCTGAAGCGTGCGCCGCCGCTGCCGTCGACGACCTGTGCGTCGCGAATGACCAGGTCCATGTGCGTTGCGTCTCCCTGTGCGTATCCGTCCGCGCCTCAGGCGCGCTGCCTTCCCCCACCCACCCGCCCTTGGTTGGGGAACCCCCCAAGCCCCCGCCCTGCGGGCCGGCGGTGCTCCGGCGAGGGCTTCGCCCCGCCGGA
>NZ_JBEOSB010000003.1:0-102206 GCF_040302705.1 Streptomyces sp. NPDC097640 | reverse complement strand
GGCCTGGTCCGGAGCCTGGTCCGGAGCCTGGTCCGGAGCCTGGTCCGGAGCCTGGTCCGGAGCCTGGTCCGGAGCCTGGTCCGGAGCCTGGTCCGGAGCCTGGTCCGGGCCCCTCGTGTTGGCCTGGCGGCCCCGGCGCCGACTGCGCCCCGCTGGGGGCGGGACGGGGCTTGCCCCGCCGGGGTCCGGGGCGGAGCCACACATAGGGGCGGGCGGGTGGGTGGGTCAGAAGAACGTGCGGATGTAGTCCGTGACCGTGCCGTCCGCCTCGGCCAGCGGGATCAGCTGCCACTTGTCGAAGCTGGTGCACGGGTGGGAGAGGCCGAGGGCCACCCAGTCGCCGACCTCCAGGGACGTCCCCTCCTCGACCGCGAGCCAGGCGTGCTGGTCGGACAGGCCGGTGACGGTGAGCCCGGTGGCGGGGCGTTCGGTGCCGTCGGGGGAGCGGATGACCTGGGGCTCGGGCAGGTCGAGGTCGTACGCCGCGTCGCGCTTGCCCGCGTTGAGGAAGGCCTGGCCCGGCTCGGGGCGGGAGACGACCTGGGCCCAGAGGCGGAAGGCCGGGTGCAGCGCGCCCTCGTCGGGGACGCGGTTGAAGGGCGTGATGTGGCGGTAGTGGCCGTCGTCATGGGAGACGTACGCGCCGGAGCGCAGCAGCTTCAGGACCGGGCCGGACAGTTCGGGCAGCTCCGCGAAGACGTCCGCGACCGCGTCGAACCACGCGCTGCCGCCCGCGCTGACCACGATCTCGTCCGCGTCCGCGAACCGGCCCTCCCCGTCGAACGCGACGGCCAGCGCGGTGAGCCGGCGCAGCCAGGCCCGGACCCGCTCGCTGTCCGGCTTCGGCACCTCGCCCTCGTAACCGGCGACGCCGACCAGGCGCAGGGTCCCGGTGGCCGCCACCGCGTCGGCGACGGCCGTGCAGTCGGCCTCCGTACGGGCGCCGGTGCGGGCGCCGGGGCCCGCACCGAGTTCGACGACGACGTCGAGGGGGCGGCGGGCGCCGGCCTCGCGCAGGGCCGCGTCCATCAGCTCGACGCCGCGCGGGGAGTCGACGTACGCGATGAAGCGGAACTCGGGGTCGGCGTCCAGCTCGCGGGCGAGCCAGCGGAGCGCGGCCGCGTCCACGACCTCGTTGGCGAGGAAGATCCGCCGGATGCCGAAGGCGCGGTACATGCGCACATGGCCGGGGACGGCGGCGGTGATGCCCCAGGCGCCGTGGGCGAGCTGGCGCTCGAAGAGCTGCGGGGCGAGGGAGGTCTTGCCGTGCGGGGCGAAGGCCAGCCCGTGGGCGGTGGAGTAGCGCTCCATGACGGCGAGGTTGTGCTCCAGGGCCTCGGCGGACAGCGCCAGGACGGGCGTGGTGAAGCCGCCGGTGAACAGGGAGCGGCGCTCGGCGGCCAGCTCGCCGACGGTTCGGCCCTCGGCGTCCGGGGGCAGGCCCTTGAAGCGGTGGTCGACGCGCTCGTGGGCGAGGCGCCCGACGGGTGAGCCGGGCGTGTCGGCGGCGTGGTCGACGGCCATGGAGCCTCCCATGCGGATTCGTGCTGCAACATGTGCAACGCCCATTGCGTATGGCGCTTACCGCTGTCTAACATCCCGCCAAGCACCCGGTCAACGGTGCGCGCCACCCCCCGGAAGGCGCCAGAGCCCACAGCAAGGAGCGAGCCCCGCCGTGTCCGCAGCCCTCCACGTCGACGTCGTGTGCCTCGGTGAGTCGATGGTCACCTTCAGACCGTCCCGGCCGGGCAGGCTCGCCGATGTGCCCGCGTTCTCGCGGGGGATCGGCGGCGCGGAGTCCAACGTCGCCTGCGGGCTCGCGCGCGGCGGGCACACCGCCCGGTGGATCAGCCGCGTCGGCGCGGACGGCTTCGGGGACCACCTCGTCGCGGAGATCGCCGCCGCGGGCGTGGATGTCTCCCGCGTCCAGCGCGACCCGGAACGCCCCACCGGCATCTACTTCCGTACGGCGGGGGAGCGGGAGCGGGAAGGGGACGGGCAGCCGCTCTCCGAGGTCGTCTACTACCGGGCCGGGTCCGCCGCCTCGGCCATGTCCCCGCGCCTGGTGCCCAGGGAGGCGGCGTGGTCGGGCCGTGTCCTCCACCTCACCGGGATCACCCCGGCCCTCTCCGCCGACTGCCACACCCTGATGCGGGAGCTCACCGCCCCCGCCCCGGGCCGCCCCCTCGTCTCGTTCGACGTCAACTACCGCACCGCGCTGTGGCGCGGCCAGGACAGCGGGCGTCTGCTGGACCTCGCCCGCGGCTGCGACCTGGTCTTCGTCGGCGAGGACGAGGCCGAGGCCGCCTGGGGCCTGCACGGAGCGGAGGCGGTCCGGGCGGCCCTGCCCGAGCCGCGGGTGCTGGTGGTGAAGCAGGGCAGCGCGGGCGCCACCGCGTACGCCCGGCAGCCGGACGGCGGGGAGGACGGCGGGGAGGACGAGGTCACCTTCGAGCCTGCCCTGAACGTGGACGTGGTCGCGTCCGTCGGCGCGGGCGACGCCTTCGCCGCCGGGTTTCTGTCGGGCACCCTGCGCGGGCTGCCCGTCGCGGAGCGGCTGCGCCACGGCCATCTGATGGCGGCCGCCGCCCTCACCGTCCCCGGCGACCTGGGCACCCCGCCCTCGCGCGAGCACGCCGACCGCCTGGCCGCCCTCGACCCCGGCGCGTGGGGCAGACTGCGACTCGGCCCCGGCTGGACGGACACCGGGACCGTACGCGCGGAGGTGGTGACCGACCCATGAGCCAGACCGTCGACCGAGCGCTGAGCATCCTGCCGCTGCTGGCGGAGGGCCCGGCCAATCTGGAGCAGGTGGCCACGCGGCTCGGCGTGCACAAGACGACCGCGCTGCGGCTGCTGCGCACCCTGCACGAGCACGGCATGGTCTACCGGCAGGAGGACCAGCGCTACCGGCTCGGCGCCCGCCTCTTCGCGCTCGCGCAGCAGGCCGCGGAGAATCTGGACGTACGCGAGATCGCCCACCCCTATCTGGTCGAGCTCAACGAGCGGTGCGGGCACACCGTCCACCTCGCCGTGTACGAGGACAACGAGGTGCTCTACATCGACAAGGTGGAGAGCCGCTACCCGGTCCGGATGTACTCGCGCATCGGCAAGCCCGTCGCGATCACCGTCGCCGCCGTCGCCAAGCTGCTGCTGGCCGACCTGCCCGAGACGGAGCGGCGCGCGGTGGCCGAGCGGCTGCCGTACCCCGCCTACACCCCGCGCTCCACCCCGAACGCCGCCGCGTTCCTCAAGGAGCTGGCGACCGTGCGGGAGCAGGGCTGGGCCACCGACCTCGGCGGCCACGAGGAGTCGATCAACTGCGTCGGGGCACCCATCCGGGGGGTGGACGGGCGGGTCGTCGCCGCGTGTTCGGTCTCCGCGCCAAACGTCGTGGTCACGGCCGAGGAACTGCTCGCGCTGCTGCCGCTGGTGCGTCGCACCGCGGAGGCGATCAGCCGCGCGTACTCCGGAAGCGCCCCGCCGGACGTGCCGGATCGCGAGGAGCCGGATCCCGACGTGCCGGATCGCGGCGAGCGGGACCCCGACGTGCCGGACCCCGAAGACAAGTAACCGCCCGCCGAACCAAGGGAATCGACCCATGAGCGAGAAGCTCCAGAAGATCGCGATCACCCCGGACACCCACACCGCGCCCCCCGCGAAGTTCTCGCATGGTGTGAAGAAGGGCAACATCCTCCAGGTCGCCGGGCAGGTCGGCTTCGGCCCCGCGGTCCCCGGCCAGGCCCCCGCCCCCGTCGGGCCGACGCTGCGCGAGCAGACCCTCCAGACCCTGCGCAATGTGCAGTCCGTCCTGGAGGCGGGCGGGGCGAGCTGGGAGGACGTGGTGATGGTGCGCGTCTACCTCACCGACACCGCCCACTTCGCCGAGCTCAACGACATCTACAACGACTTCTTCGCGGACCTGAAGGAGGCCCCGGCGGCCCGTACGACCGTCTACGTCGGCCTCCCCGCCGGGCTGCTCATCGAGATCGACGCGCTGGCCGTCCTCGGCTGACGCACCCCCGAGGCGGGCGGGGCACGCCCCGCCCGCCGACCACCCCTTCGTGCCGCTGACCATCGCCCTGCTGCTGGCCTGGCTGATCTCGGTGGTGCTGCGCGTCGCACAGGGCCCGGCGACGGTCGCGATCGTCACCACGGCGGGCATCGTCTCCCCGATGCTGAGCGAGGGCCACTACTCGCAGGCGCATCTGGCGCTGGTCACGATGGCCATCTCGGCGGGAGCGATCTTCGCATCGCGCGTCAGCGACGGCGGGTTCTGGATGGTCGCCAAGTACTTCGGGATCTCCTAGCGGGACACGCTCAAGTCGTGGACCGTGCTGGAGTCGGTGCTGTCGGTGGCGGGCTTCGTGGTTGCGGGGCTATGCGTTCTTTATGGCTGAGGCGGGTGACGCGGCGGCCGCGCGGGATCTGTATGGGGATTTGGTTCGGGACCGTACTCGGGTGCTCGGCCCCGACCACCCCGACACCCTCCATACACGGCACCAGCACGCCCGCTAGACGGCTGAGGCTGGGTGACGCGGCCAAGGCGTGTATCAGAAGTAGATCTTTGCCGCCATCAACGAGCGGTTGCGACGTACTGGTCCGACGACAACTCGAACACCCGCACTCGCCGACCGCTGGTGGGATTGACGGTCTCACGGACCGGATGCATCCCCAGTTTGGTCATGATCCGTTCGGAGGCGTCGTTGCCCACTTGAGCGATGCTGACGATCCGCTCCAGCCCTCGCTCTTCGAACCCGAACCGTACGGCGGCCGCAGCGGCCTCGGTGGCCAAGCCCTGCCCCCAGTGGGAACGTCCCAGCCGCCAGCCGACCTCAACCGCCGGCAGTACCTCCGGCAAGAAGTTGGGCACCGAAAGGCCGGTGAACCCGGCCAGTTCGCCAGTGGACCGGATTTCCACGGCGAACAGGCCGAAGCCCTGTGACTCCCACTCGCTCTCCCATGCCTGGATCCCGCCGCGAGTCTGCTGTTCGTCACGGACGCTGCCGTCACGGATCCACCGCATGACCTCGGGGTCGGCATTGACGGCAGCCATGGGCGCAACGTCTTCCTCGCGCCAGCGACGCAGGATCAAACGGGGAGTCTCAAGCGTGACCATCCCATCATTCTGGATCACGAAGGGGCTCTCCACCATCCTCACCAGGTACTAACGACTCTACGGTGAGGCGGCGTTCCACCGCTGATCGTCGCCTTCATCGCACTCACTCGTCTTCAGCTGATAGCCGTTGGTCTCCGAAGGGGAGTTGGCGTCTTCCAGGCAGAGACCAGTCTTCATGCTGTACAGGGTGGAGTTGTCGCCGGAGATATCCCACCGCTGATAATCGCCTTCATTGCATGAATACGTGTACACCTGGCCGGATTCGTTACTGTCCAAGCAAAGGTCGGTCGCCACATCGCGCAGTTCGATCTCTTCCCCGGAGATGTTCCACTTCCCGTCCCCGCTCCCATTGTCGGAGCAGTCGCCCAACTGCGGGCCGCCGGAGCCGCTGCCGCTCAAGCAGCGGTCAGTCGCCACATTGCGCAGCACGGAATTCTCGCCGGAGATGTTCCACTTCTGGCGGTCGCTGCTATCGCATTCGATCGTGCGCAACGTGCCGTCCTGGTCGCCGTCCAGGCAGCGATCAGTCGCCGCATTGCGCAGTACGGACTTGTTGGATATGTTCCATCTCTGCTGATCGTTGCGATCACATGTCGACATGCTCAGCTCACCGGCATCGTCACTGCCCAAGCACATATCGCTCGCCGCATCACGCAGACTGAACCTCTTCCCGGACGCGGTCCATTTCTGGTAGCCGCCACCATTGCAGTCGAATGCGTAAGCCTCTTCGTCGCCGTTACTGTCCAGGCAACGTCCGGTCGCCGCGTTGGTGAATGTCTTTACGGTCGAGTCCAACTCCTTTGGAGGTGCTGCGGCGTTCGCCGGAGGGTTCGCGGGGGAGGTCTTTTCCTGTGAGGTATCCCGCGATGGGGTTTTCTGGGATGAGGATTTCTGCGAGGAGTTCGGGGAGGCACCGTCGTCCCCGTCGCCGCCTCGGTTCGGGAGCCAGACGAGCAGGGCGGCGACCGCGACGGCGGCGAGCGCCACAAGGCCTATTGCCAGTCGGCGTCTCCCGGGAGTCCCGGGCCGCGTCGCGGATTGCGGGTCGTAGACAGTTCTCTCGGGCATGGGCGGCGCGGAGACCGTCTGGGCCGAAGGGTCAGGCGGCATGGGCGATATGGGCGGCGCGGGCGCGGGCGCGGGCGCGGGAAGGAAGGCCGGGGGCAGCCACCCGGTGGCAGGAAGCACCTCGGTCAGGCCGAGCCCGGCCCCGGCATCCCGGCAGAGGGCCACCACCTCGGCGGGCGTGGGCCGCGCCTCGGGGTCCTTCTCCAGGCAGCGGCTGATGACGGGCCGTATTTCCGCCGGGCAGGCGGTGAGATCGGGCTCCTCGCGATCGATGCGGTAGAGCACGGCCGGGCCCGGCCCCTCCCCGAAGGGGTGGACGCCGGTCGCGGCGACATACGCGGTCAGGCCGAGCGCGAAGACATCGATGGCCGGGGTCACCGGAGCGGCGCCCCTGAGCTGCTCCGGGGCCATGTACAAGGGGGTGCCGATGCGCACGTCGGTGCCGGTCAGCGGAGTGGCCTCGGCGGCCCGCGCGATCCCGAAGTCGATGACGGCGGGGCCGTCCGGCGCCAGGATGACATTCCCCGGCTTGAGATCCCGGTGGGTGACCTGCACCGCGTGGATGGCCTCCAGCGCGTGGGCCACGCCGGCGATCAGCCGCAGGGCCGCGTCTGTCGGCAGCGGTCCGTGCGTGGCCACCGCCGCCGCGAGCGAGAGGCCCGGGGCGTACTCGGTGGCCAGCCAGGGCACGGGCCCTCCCGTGTTGCTGTCCACGACCGGCAGGATGTAGCGGCCCCGCACCTGCCGGCTGGAGCGCACCTCCTGCTCGAACCGCTGCCGGAACTTCGGGTCCTCGGCGAACTCGGGATGCACGACCTTCAGAGCGATCGGCTGCCCGCCCCGCGTGGCGGATAAGAACACCGTCCCCATTCCGCCCGCCCCCAGCCGCCCTTGGAGCGCATAACCCGCGATATCACGCGGATCTCCCGGATTCAGCGGCCGAATTCCCGCCACGCGATTCCCTCCCTTTCAACACCCTTGGCATACGCGTGACTACGCACGGCCAGCCAACTACCGTGGACCAGCGTAAAATACCCCGATCATCAGGTAGTCGACGACGCGACGGCCGGTCCCCGCCGATCAGTCACGCGCGCGGGAGCGGGCCTGGTGGAGCCGCGCTTTGGTGCGGTTCCCGCAGCGGGTCATCGAGCACCAGCGGCGGTTGTGCGCGGGTGAGCGGTCCACGAAGCGCAGGGCGCAGCGCTCGGAGCAGCAGATACGGACCCGCCGTAGCTCCGGGGAGAGCAGCAGCTCGATCGCGTCCTGAGCCACGAGGCCGAGCCCCCCGGCCGCGTCCTCGGCGGCATGCGGAGCGCTGCTCGACTCCAACCGACCGCTCTCGATGGCCAGTTGGAGTACGGGGCGGGGCGCCGCGGCCGACGCCTGGTTGATCACGGCGATGTCGGCCGGCGTCGGCAGCCCACCGTCGACCGCGCACAGCACCGCACGGTCGATCGCCGCACGCAGCGCCACCGCGGAGCGCAGCACGGACTCGGGTACCCCGCGGGCCCGGACGGCGAGCAGGTCGGCGCCCCGCAGCCAGCGCGCCAGGTCGTCCGGCTCGCGGAGTGTCTCCCGGGGCAGCGCCTGCCACCGGTCGCGGAGGGTGTTGACGAAGTCCAGGCACACGCGTCCGCCGTACCAGAGCCATTCGTCATCGGTCGTCATGGCTCCATTGTCCACCGCTTGTCGTGGCACTAACCTCCTATGAGGGTTAGTAAGCGCGAGGCGGGAGGTACGGTCATGAGCACGGAGACGGTGGAGACGGTGACCACAGGCGTCGCCCAGGTCAACGGGGTCCGGCTGCACTACACGCGCGCGGGCTCGGGGCCGCTGCTCGTACTGCTCCACGGGTGGCCGCAGACCGGGCTGTGCTGGCGGCCGGTGCTCGGCGAACTCGCCACCGGCCACACCGTCGTAGCCCCCGACCTGCGCGGATACGGCCTCAGCGACAAGCCCGCCACCGGCTACGACAAGCGGCGGATGGCCTCGGACATCGCCGAACTGGTCCGGCAGCTCGGATACGAACGGGCGGCGGTCGTCGGCCACGACCGCGGCGCCCGGGTCGCGCACCGCTGGGCCCTGGACCACCCCGACCAGGTCGAACGGCTCGCCGTACTCGACGTGATCCCCACCCGGGAGATGTTCCGCCGCCTGGACGCCTCCGTGGCCGCCGGCTACTGGCACTGGCTGTTCCACATGCAGCCCGATCTCCCCGAGTTGCTGGTCGGGAACAACATCCGCGCCTACCTGGAGTACTTCTTCGAGCGCTGGACGTACAACCGCCACGGACTCGACCCCGACGCCGTCGACGCCTACGTCCGCGCGTTCTCCCGCCCCGGCGCGCTCCGCGCCGGTTTCGACGACTACCGCGCCCAGGAACACGACCTTGCCCTCGACGACGAGGACGCCGCCGCGGGCCGCCGCCTGACCATGCCCGTCCTGGCCCTGTGGGGTTCGGCCGGCCTGCCCGCCCGGCTGCCCACCCTGGACATCTGGCGCCAGTACGCGGACGACGTCACCGGCGCCCAGATCCCCGACTGCGGCCACTTCATCCCCGAGGAACGTCCCGACGCCCTCGTGGCCCACCTGCGTACGTTCCTCGCCTGATACCGAACGACGTGGCGTGCCGTCAGTCTCAGCAGTCACAACCGGCGTGGCAGGCAAAGGTGTCCGAGGCGGCCGGGGCCACACGGCGACGGCGGCGATGACCAGGGCGGCGATCGGGTCGGCCCAGGACCGGCCGAGGGTGGTGCGGAGCACCAGGCCGACCAGCAGCACAGCGGAAAGGTACGTGCAGAGCAGGGTCCAAGGCCCTTGACCTTCGAGCCGGGTCGAAGGTCTACCGTCGGCGGTGTGAGCATGATGCGGATCTCCCAGCTCGCCGAGCGTTCCGGTGTCCCGGCCACGACGCTGCGGTACTACGAGAGCGCCGGGCTGCTGGCCGCCGACCGGTCCCCGGCCGGCTACCGCCTCTACGGCGAGGAGGCCGTCGAGCGCCTGGCGTTCATCGGCGCGGCCAAGCACCTGGGGCTGCCGCTGGAGGAGATCTCCGAACTGCTGGCCGTTTGGGAATCCGGCGCGTGCGCGGAGGTGAAGGCCGACCTGCGCACACGTATCGCCGCCCGGATCACCGACGCCGAGGCCCGCGTCGCCGAACTGGCCGGGTTCATCACCACCCTGCACCGGTCCCTGGAGCACCTGGACACCCTGCCCGACCGGCCCGGCCGCTGCGACCCGGAGTGCGGCTTCCTCGCCCTGCTGCCCAGCCGTCAGGCTGCCCAGGGCCGGCCCGAGCGATGGCGATCGGCGCCGGTGGCCTGCTCCCTGGACAGCGGCGGTCTCGCCGAGCGCACCGCCCAGTGGCGGCGGCTGATCGACGGAGCCCTACGGCAGGAGACCGAGGACGGCATCCGGCTGACCCTGCCCGCCGACCGCGCCGGTGACATCGCGGCGCTGGCCGCCGCCGAACAGCGATGCTGCCCGTTCTTCGACTTCCGCCTCCACCTCGACGGCCCCGTCCTGCACCTTCGGGTACGCGCCCCCGCCGAGGGGATCGCCCTGCTCACCGAGGTCTTCGGTCCGGCTGCCTGACCCGGTCAGGCAGCCGGGAACTCCCCTTCCTTGACGGCGGAGAGGAACGCCGACCACACGGACGGCTCGAACACGAGCGCCGGGCCGTGGGGGTTCTTGCTGTCGCGGACGGGTATGGAGGCGTGGCCTCGCGCGACCTCAAGGCACTCGCCCTGATCGCCGCCGCTGTAACTGGACTTGTACCACCCGTTGAGGGTGGACGCGTGGGAGACGCTGTGCTCACTGCTGACCATGCGCGTGTTCCTCCGCTGCCGCTCTGACGACGGCCAGTGATTCCTGATGCGACAACGCGTCGCTCAGGGCCAGAGAGTGGGCGGTCTGGCTGGCCTTCACCAGAGACGGATCATCCATCAAGTTGCCGGTGAGGAAGCCTTCGACGTAGGCCACCGGGGCGGAATCCTCAAAGCTCATGAGAGTGAGCAGACTCTGCTGGAGCGCGTGGGCCCCTGCGCTGTAGGGCAGCACGTGCAGCCGCAGACGTCCCGCTCCGGCCATGTCCGCGATCTTGTGCAGCTGCTCGGCCATGACCTGCGGGCCGCCGACACAGCGTAGCGCTGCGGGGTCGCCGTGAGGCGCGCGTGATGATCTTTGTGATACTTTCGGCGCCGCCGTGCACCATGACGAATTCGAGGAGGTGAGACCGATCAACGCTGTGACAGGTCGGGGCTCCCTCCTTTGCATGGTTTAGGGAGCGCTCGCGCAACGCATCCCGAAAGGCTTGAAACGCTGATGCGCTTCACCTCCCAGACGTCGTCGGACGGCGTCACCGAGCAGTTCTTCACCCTCGACGAGATCCCCGGCGTGCTGTGGACGCCGGAAGGCGCCTGCGGCACTCGTCCCCTGATTCTGCTGGGCCACGGCGGCGGGCAGCACAAGACGGCCCCCGGCAATGTGTCCCGCGCGCGTCGCTACGCCGCCGAGGGTTTCGCGGTCGTCGCGATCGACGCGCCGAACCACGGCGACCGTCCCCAGGACGATGAGTTCGGCCGGATCGTGGCCGAGATGCGGGCCGGCATGGCCGCCGGTACGGATCCGGGCGCGCTGGTCGCCGGCATGCACAGCTATCTGGCCGGTCGGGCTGTCGCGGAGTGGCAGACGGTCCTGACCGCGGTCCAGCGCCTCGACCAGGTCGGCGTCGGCCCGGTGGGTTACTGCGGTATGTCGATGGGCTGCGGGCTCGGCGTACCCCTCATCGCCGCGGAGCCCCGGATCCGCGCCGCGGTGCTGGGCCTGCTCGGCGTGCACGGGCTGGCCGAAGACGCCGCCCGGATCACCGTGCCGGTGCAGTTCCTGGTCCAGTGGGATGACCAGATGGTGCCGCGCGACCAGAGCCTGGCGTTGTTCGACGCCCTGGCCTCGGCGGAGAAGACGCTGCACGCCAACCCCGGCAGGCACGGGGATGTGCCGTCGTTCGAGGTGGACAGCTCGGTGAGGTTCTTCGCCCGGCATCTGAGCTGACGCCGGCGCGTTCGGTCCAGCGGGTCCGACCTGATGCGGCACTAGTAGGGCACGGTGTCGCACCAGGTCTCCGCCCAGGCGGAGGCACCGTAGGTGTTGGCCGCGCGCACCGTGACGCAGATTTCGTCCCCGGAGAACGGGCCCTTGATCGTGTAGCTGGTGCTCCCGGTGGAGTAGACCGTGTTGACGTTCTTCTCCGTGTAGTTGCTGCCCTTGTTGGTGTAGTGGATGTCGTACCTGGTCGCTCGGGAGATCGCCGTCCAGCTCACCTTGAGCGGCATGTCACACGCGCCGACACACGAGTTGGTGTAATCAATCCGGTAGCTCTTCATGGCGGGCGGCCGCGAGCCGGAGGACGTGCCGCTGGAGCCGGATGAACCCCCGCCGCCCGCAGACGAGTTTCCGCCGTCCGAGCCCGAAGAAGAGCCGGACTTGCCGTTGCCGGAACCACTGTCGCTTTTGGACGAACTGCTGCCGCCGTCACCATCCGACGGCCCGGAGCTACGGCTGCTCTTCTGGGCGTTCGGCTTGTCCGTCTCCTTCCCCTTCTCGCCGTCGTCCCCGCTCTTCTTCTTTTCTCCCTTGGAAGGTGAACTGCTGAGCGCGCTCGGCGAGGTGCTGCCACCGGAAGCGGCGCTCGCGCCACCGCTTGGTGACTGGGCATGCGTTCCGCCCCCGTCGTCACCCCCAAAGGGTTGAAGCAGGGCGACCGTGCCGCCGCCGGCGGTGATGACGACGACGATGGGCAGCGCGATGAGCCTGCGGCGCCGACGGGGCTCCCGCTCCCGCTTCGTGGCTCCGGCGCCCGGGACGGCCGGGGCGGCTTCGGCAGGCCCGGCCTTCGGCCGCAGCCCGAGGGTCGCCAGGTCCGTGGACTCCTCCCGCAGCGGCGCCGCCTCGGCGTCGAGCAGCCGGGCGGACTGCCGTGCGAGGTGCGCGACGACACCGGCGGGCAGCCAGGCGCCGTGCGTGGCGCGGGGACGCACTCGCTCGGGATCCTCCAACAGCTCGTCGACGCCGGGCCGTTGAACGGCGTCCTTCACCAGGCAACGGGCGATGAGCGCCCGCAGCGAGGCGTCCGCGACCCCTGTCAGATCGGGCTCGCCCTCCACGATCTCGAACATCACCGCGTGCTGATTGCCCGCCCGCTTCCCGAACGGCAGTTGCCCGGTCGCCGCGTACGTCAGCACGCACCCGAGGGTGAACACATCGCTCTTGACCCCCGCGCGCTGCCCGCGCACCTGCTCAGGCGACATGAACCCGGGAGACCCGACGACCATCCCCGTACTGGTCAACAAGGACTCGACGGACGTCTCCAGAGCCCGCGCGATCCCGAAGTCGATGACCTTCGTACCGTCCACGGTGAGCATCACGTTGGACGGCTTCAGATCACGGTGCACGATCCCGGCGCCGTGAATGTCCTTGAGCGCCTTCAGCAGCCCGTCCGCCAGAGCGTGCAGGGACGCGGCCGGGAGCGGCCCGTGCCGTCGCACGACCTGCTCGAGCGAGAGCCCGGGGACGTACCCCGTGGCGACCCACGGCGGCTCGTCGTCAGGACCCGCGTCGAGCACCGGCGCCGTGTACTGCTCCCCGACCCTCCGTGCCGCCTCGATCTCGCGCCGGAACCGCGCCCTGAACTGCTGGTCGGAGACGTGCTCTTCGTGTACGACCTTCACGGCCACGGTCCGACCGCTGTCCGACCGCGCGAGGAACACCCGCCCCATACCGCCGGCGCCGAGCCGCCCGAGCAACAGATACGGGCCTATGCGCGTCGGGTCGCTCACCGCGAGCGGCTTGACACCCACATCGGCATGGTCGTCCCGCTCGTCGGGTCCGTCCCCGTTCGTACCGCTCATGATGGTGTGGCTCCCCCTGCCCTCTTCTTCACCTGGTCAACGGCGCAACCCGGATGAGAATAGACGTTGTGAACCTGGCGAAGGCGAGGGCGCGTCGGGCGAGCGGGACGCTATGGCCGCATCAAGGCGACTGGAGCGGGCTCTGCGTCGCACTCGTCGGGATCATGGGGGAGCAGGACTCGCGAGGCGCCGTCCCGGCGGGGAATCCCACCGGGACGGCGCCCGTAGCGTGCCGTACGGCCTGGGCTCAGGCGCAGTACTGCGCTTCCTTGCCGATGGAGCGGTACATGCAGTCCGCGTTCTCGAGGAGCTGGAGCACCGCGTCGCGGTTACGGGCGGTCTCCCGGTCGATCACCTCGTCGGGCGGGTAGAAGCCGCCCGCGCCGCTGGAGGTCGGGTACATCTCGAAGGTGTACGCGAAGACCTTCTGGGCGCCCCAAAGCCAGTCGTCGATCGCCCCGTCCGTGATGTACAGCTCGCTCGACTGCTCGGGGGTGTAGCCGTTGCTCGCGGCCATCTTCTTGCCGACCGCGGCGAAGGCGTCGTAGTCGTCCCGCGTCATGCCGGTGGTGGTTTCGTCGTACGTCCAGCCGAACGGCCACAGCACCAGCTCGCTGTAGGTGTGGAAGTCGATGGCGGCCTTGATCTGCTGCTTGCCGCCGACGACGCGGCTGCGCGCGAAGTCCGCGACGACCTTCACCTCGGGGGCCGACTCGGCCTTGGGGCCGCGGTAGGTCTCGGAGCCGGTGGAGCCGGAGGAGCCGCCGCAGCAGCCCCACTTGAAGTCCCAGTTGCGGTTGAGGTCGGTGCCGACGTTGGAGGAGCCGGAGTTGGGCTGCCGGTTCTTGCGCCAGCTGCGGTAGGAGCCGGTGGCGATGTCGTACTCGCCGCCGTCCGGGTTCACATCCGGGACGATCCAGATCTCGCGGCTGTTGACCAGGTTGGTGACCCGGGTGTCGCTGCCGTAGCCCTGGGTGAACTCCCGGACCAGGTAGAGCGCCATCTCGACGGTGAGGTGCTCGCGGGCGTGCTGGTGGGCGGTGAACAGCACCTCGGGCTCGGCCTCGTCCGTGGCCACGTTGTCGCTGATCTTCAGCGCCACGATGTCGCGGCCCTCGTAGGACTTGCCGATGACCCGCTTGCTCAGGATGTTCGGGTACTTGGCGACCGCGGCGTTGATCTCGGCGGTGGCCTCGGCGTAGTTGTGGTACTTCGCGTCCGCGGAGGGGAAGTCGAAGGGCTTGACGGCCCGGCCCTCGGTGCGGGCCGGCGGGGTGGCCAGCGGGCTGAGCTCATAGCCGCGCGAGCGCAGCTTGCGGGCCTGGGCCGCGTCGGCGGTGACCACAACGGAGCGGGCGTCCGCCTCGTCGATGGAGACGCCGGTGGCCGCGATGGAGGAGCGCTCGGCCGGGGTGGCGGGGCCCGAGATCTCGTACTGCCGCACGCTTTCGTCGGCCGCGGTGCCGGCCGAGGCGTCGGCCGCGGTGGCGGCGGCCCTGGTCGCGGAGGTGGAGCCGGATCCCGAGCCGTCGGCCTGGGCCGCGACGGGCGCCGCGAGGGCGAGGGTCAGCAGGGCGGTGAGGGCGGTGGCCCTTCTGCCGCGAATGCGTAGTCGCATGAATTCTCCTGGGGGGTGGTCTGAGGCGAGCGACTGCTGCGCCAGTGTTCGGCCATGCGCATGACATGGTCAAGGGTGGGAAATGGTCGAAGCCGAGGGAACATTCGTGCGGCTCCGGGCCGACCCGCCGCGACGTGACCGGTCGCGGCGTGGTCCGAAGCCTCGTCATGGGAGGGGAACCACATGCGCAGACCCCTGATCGGTGCGCTGTCCGCGCTGCTGCTGGGCGGCGCGGGCCTCGCGACCGCCGGCGTCACCCCGGCCGCGGCCGCCTCGGACACCTCGAAGGCGACCCGCGTCAAGGCGGTCGACTTCGCGGGCACCGTGGCGCTGAGCAACTGCTCCGGCTCGGTGGTACGGATGCCGAACTCGGCGGACAGCGACCCGGCGTTCGTGCTCTCGAACGGCCACTGCCTGGAGACCGGGATGCCCGGCGCCGGACAGGTGGTCGTCGACCGGGCCTCCACCCGGAGCTTCACCCTGCTCAACAGCTCCGGCAGCGGCGTCGGCACACTCCGGGCCACCAAGATCGCGTACGCGACCATGACCGACACCGATGTGTCGCTGTACCAGCTGAGCTCGACGTACGCCCAGATCCAGCAGACGTACGGCATCAAGGCGCTACAGCTCTCGGACAGCCACCCGGTCCAGGGCACTGGCATCAACGTGGTCTCCGGCTACTGGAAGCGGATCTACTCCTGCAATATCGACGGGTTTGTCTACCGTCTTAAAGAGGATGAATGGACCTGGAAGGATTCGGTCCGCTACACCTCCGCCTGTAACACGATCGGGGGAACCTCGGGCTCGCCCGTTGTCGACTCCGCCACGGGCAAGGTCGTCGCCGTCAACAACACGGGCAACGAAAGCGGCGGGCGGTGCACCCTGAACAACCCGTGCGAAGTCGACGCGAGCGGGAACGTGACGGTGCGGCAGGGCATCAACTACGCCCAGGAGACGTACGGCATCACCAAGTGCGTCGCCGCCGGCAACAAGATCAATCTGAGCCTGGCGGGGTGTGAGCTGCCCAAGCCGTAGCCCAGACGTGCCGGTCCCCGGTCCGCCTCGCCAGGTCTGCCGAAGGCCGGACCGAGGGCCGGCACTATGCGCAACACGCCACGCCGTACCCGATCGAGTCGTATCAAGGCCAGGGAAGTGCCGACGCCGGAACCCGGGCGGCGGCCCTGTAAGCAGCGCTGCTGCTGGCCGGCCCCGCTGTCCCGGCCTTGGCGCGTGCCTCGGTATGTGCGTGGGGCGGTGATCCTGGGCTCTCCTCCCCTTGTAACCGCCGAGACGTCCTCGCTCCGCAGGGAAGCTTCGGAGCCGCATTCCTGCGCGGCCACCCCGGCTTGGCAGAGCCATGGTCCTTTCGGTCGGATTCGGCCATTTGTTCGCGCCCGTCATCTGGGGTGGGCCTCTTGCCTCGCCGAGGAAATGGTGATCGCTTGTGGGTTTCGGGCGGGAGTAGTGCTGGGGTGCGGCACTCGCCTGCGGGCTTGTCGAGGGTCGCGTGCGACGCGTGGCTGTAACTCACCCATCCAGCGGAAACGTGATCTGCTTCACGTTGACGAGGGGAACCAGGGGGCCGTTAACTCGCTGCACATTTGAGAATCCTGTGACTCTGGGGTGGGGACTGTGGAGTTGGGGTGGAGACGTCGGCGTGCGCGTGCGCGAAGACGCCGGTTAAATCCTGTGGTCGGCGGGGCGATGGCGGCGGAGATGCTGCTGTCGGTGCTGTCGCCGGTCACGTTCCTGGCGTCTGGCGCGCATGCGGCGGCGCCGGTATCGGCGTCGTCGGAGGAGTCGGCGTCTGCGCGGGCAGTGACATCCGGTGAGCCTGTGGAAGTGATCTCTGCGCGGACTGAGTATTCGCAGACCGTGGCGAATCCGGACGGCACCTTCACCCTGACGCAGTCGACGGAGCCGCAGCGTGCGCGGGCCGCTGACGGCTCGTGGCGCGACATCGATGTCATGTTGCAGAAGTACGCGGACGGCAGGGTTGGGCCGAAGTCCGCCGTGGTGGGGTTGTCGTTCTCGGGCGGTGGTAGCGGCTCGGGGATGCTGACGCTCGGGCGCGGTGAGCAGGAGTTACGGCTGGGCTGGCCCGGCTCGTTACCGGCGCCGAAGCTGGACGGGGCCACCGCCACGTACCCCGATGTCCTTGCGGGGGTGGATCTGGAGCTGACGGCGACGGCCGAGGGCTACCGCGAGGTGCTGGTGGTCAAGACCGCTGAGGCGGCGGCCAACCCGGAGCTGGAGAAGATCAAGCTCACTGCCACTGGGGACGGCCTGAGCGTGGTGCCGGGGGCCGGCGGTGGGGTGCGGGCGGTGGATGCGGATGGCAACGCGGTGTTCCGGGGCCCGGCGGGGCGGATGTGGGATTCCGCAGGAGACGACGCCACGGGCTTGCGTACCCAGCCTCGGTCGATCAAGAGTGGTCTCGCTCAGCCGGGTGAGGGTGATGCGACCGCTGAGTTGCCGGTGATCGTCGGTGACGGCAGTGTTTCGGTGGAACCCGACTTGGAGTTGCTGCGCGGGGAGAAGACCGCGTACCCGGTGTTCATTGACCCGTCCGTGGGTCTGGGGGCGTCGGAGTGGACGAAGCTGTCGTCCGACGGGGACCGGTTCTGGAAGTTCGACGAGCCAAAGGGTGTCGGCTTGTGCGGCAGTGCGGATGGCTACTACTGCGGGTCGGGCTACCGGGACCGGATGTATTTCGAGTTCGGCGCGTCGAAGCTGGCGGGCAAGCATGTGCTGGACGCGACGTTCCGGGCGTATGAGACGTGGTCGTTCAACTGCACCCCGTACTGGGTGGATCTCGAGCGGACCGACAACATCTCCGAGGGGACGCGCTGGCCCGGACCGAAGCAGTTGGACCAGATGGGCGACCGCTACGTGTCGGCGGGTCGGGGGGATCTGTGCAGCCCGGAGCAGCCGAACAAGTGGATCGAGTTCAATGACAATCCGGATGAGCCGGACGAGAACCTGACCTCCACGGTGCGGTCGTTGGCGGACGGCAAGATTTCCCGGCTGACACTGATGCTGCGGGCGAAAGACGAGGGTGAGCCGCGGGCATGGAAGCGTTTTGACTCCAATGCGGAGTTGAAGGTGTGGTACGCGCACAAGCCCGGCGTGCCGACGTCGGTCGGGGCCATCCCGGGCACGGGTACCAAAGCGCAGTGCCGTTCCTCGTCGGATCCGGTGACGGTGACGGTGGACACGCCGACGGTCCAGGCGCGTGTGCAGACGAAGGTCGAGGCTCACGAGGGCGACGAAGAAGGTTCGCTGCAGGCGGAATTCGTGATGCAGCGCAGCAGCACCGACACCAACTCGGGATCGTGGTCGCAGGTGTGGAGCGACTACAAGCCGGACAGTGGCTGGGATCCGGATGGCACGCTGGAGAAGACGACGACGGACAAGCGGGCTGATGGCGGGCTGTACCGGTTCCGCGCCCGGACCCAGTCGCACTGGAGCTACAACGGCAAGTCGGGTGATCTGTTCTCGCCCTACTCGGCGTGGTGCTATCTGCGGATCGACTCCACCGCTCCCAAGGTGCCGGTCATCGTCCCCGGAGCCCCGTACACCGAGTGCACGGCCAATGACTGCGCAGCACACGGCGGTCCGGGAAAGCCGGGGACCTTCACCTTCAAACCGAACACGGCCGACAAGGACGTGAAGGCCTACCGGTGGCGGCTGCTGACCTCCGACGCCGATGCGACCAAGCGGGTGAGCGCCCCGACCACGAATGCTTCGGTGCAGGTCAAGGACGTCAAGCCTGGGCTGCCGGGCACACAGACGCTGTCGGTGGAAGCCAGCGATCTGAAGCTGGACAAGGAAGGGCGGGTGCGCTGGGGACCGCCTGCGGAACTGGCTTTCAAGGTGGCGACTGCTCCCGGGCCGACCGGGCGGTGGCGCTTCGACGACGGCGGGCCCGGTTCGGGGCTGACGGTGGCGAAGGACACGGGCGAGGTGGGCGCCCGTCACGACCTCGTGCTGCGGGACGAGGCCGGCACCGGCTGGTCGACCCTCGCCAGGCGAGGCGCCGGTGACTATTCGCTGCGTCTGAATGACAACCTGAGTGATCCCTCGCGGCAGGTGGGCTATGCGTCGACGGACGGCGCGGCCGTGAACACGCAGGATTCGTTCACCGTCTCCGCCTGGGCGTATCTCACCGACACGTCGGCGAATCATGTGGTGCTGTCGGCACCGGGGGAGTACGGCTCGGCGTTCACCCTGTACTACTCGTCCGCGTACAAGAAGTGGGTCTTCAACCGGACCGACCGGGACAAGAACGATCCGGTGTACATCCGCTCGCTGGCCGAGGAGGAAAGCCCCCCATTGCGGGTGTGGACACACCTGACCGGCGTCTTCGACACACAAGGCGACGCGGACAAGTCCAACGACACGATCCAGCTGTTCATCAACGGACGCCCCCAGGGCGACCCGGTCGTCTTGGCCGACGCGGCGCCCGCGTACGAACCGTGGACAGCCGACCGCAACCTGATGATCGGCCGCTCCAAGGTGGCAGGAGCGTATGGCGAGTACTTCCTGGGCCGCGTCGATGAGATCGCCGTCTGGCAGGACACCCGCACCCCTGAGCAGATCCGGGAGGAAGACCGGCTGGACAAGGACGGAGCGCCCGCCAATGAACTGGTGGCGCACTGGGACGCCACCATCTCCCAGGGCAGTCAGGTGATCGAGAGCCCGGAGGATCCGGACGACCCGGCCAGCACCACATTCCCCTACCGCCGCGGCCCCATGACACTGTCCGGCTCAGGCGCGACCCTGACCGGCGAGGACGCCACGGCGCTGGTACTCAACGGCAGCACCGGCTACGCCTCGGCAACCGGGCCGGTGGTGGATGAGACGGGTTCATTTACGGTGTCGGCGCGCGTGCGGCTGAGCAAGGCGCTGCTGACGGCTAAGCCGGTTGGCTACCGGGGACTGGTTGCCGCGCAGGCCACGCCGGTCGGCAAGGAGTCGTCGTGGGCCTTGTGGGTGGAGAAGCCCGCAGAAAATGTCTACTGGTGGAAGTTCGGGCGAACTTCGGTGGACAGCAACGGCAAGGTGATCGACACGGCGATTGACATGGGTCAGGAGCCGGTCGGTGACAAGGAGTGGGACACCTGGGTGGATGTGACCGGTGTCTTCGACTCCGGGCTTCCTTTCACGGGCAGCGATGGCAGTGAACGCTACGGCGCGGCACGGCTTTTCGTCGGCCAGTTCGCCCAGCAGGGCGGGGATGACGTTGGGCTGGATACGGCGCAGCAGGGCGGCGGGTCCCTCTCGGCGGGCCGGGGCTCGGGTGGCGGCGCCACGGGCCACTACCTTCCGGGGGACCTGGCGAAGGTGCGTGTTTGGGTCGGCGCGATGACGCGCGACCAGGTGACCTCCCAGATCGCACAGCCAACGACCTAGGGTCCGGCTTCTTTCCCTTCTTCTGCTGACCTTTGACGGTGTGCGGGCGCGTCGGCGCTCGCACACGAGGAGACTTGTCATGAACCAGTTCGGGTCCGGCATGCCCCGGATAGGCGACACGGCACGCAGGAGACGGTCCTGGGGCAGACGGCTCGCCGTCTTAGCGGGGTTCGCCCTGGTACCGGGGTTGCTGTCTCCGGTCGCTTTTGCTGATGCGCCGGATCCGCTCGGCAAGCCGAAGCTGACAGCACCCCGTTCCTCAACGGTCTCTCCGCTGACCAAGAAGGCGAACGACAAGAACGCCCGCGTGGTCAAAGCCTCCGAAGCCGCCCACCGAGCCGCGGCCGAACGGGCGAGGACGGATCAGGGCCGATCGGTGACCTGGCCGGGGCAGGGCCAGGAGACGCTCAGACTCGACGCCGAGAAAACCGCCAAGGCGAACCCTGGCACTCTCCCCGTGACATTGACCGCAGCGGCGCCAGGCAGGGACCGGAAGAAGGAACGTGTCGCCCGGACCGTCACGGTCGAGGTTCTGGACCAAGAGGCAGCAGGCAAGCTCGGTGTCAAGGGCGTGGTGCTCACCGCCACCGGTCCCACGGGCGGGGGCTCGGCCCGGCTCACCGTTGACTACTCGGCGTTCGCTTCCGCCTACGGCGGTGACTGGGCCGGGCGGCTCCAGATCGTGAAGCTTCCCGACTGCGCACTCAAGGACCCTGCACAGTCGCACTGCCGTGGTCGCGAGACGGTGCCGTTCACCAACGACCGGGCCGGCCAAACCCTCCAAACCACCCTGGACTTCTCTGCCGCACCTGCGGGTCAGCAGATGGTGCTGGCGCTGGCAGCGGGCACCAAATCGGGGGCCGGCGACTACAAGGCCACTCCCCTGGCGGCCTCCTCGACCTGGGAAGCCGGCGGCTCGTCCGGCAGCTTCACCTGGTCGTACCCGTTGCGGACCTCGCCCGCCGCGGCCGGGCCGTCGCCGGACCTGTCGCTCTCCTACGACTCGGGCAGCGTGGACGGGCGTACCGCGTCCACGAACAACCAGGGCACCGCTATCGGTGAAGGTTTCGATCTCACCTCGTCCTTCATCGAGCGCAAGTACGGCTCCTGCGACGACGACGGGCAGGATGGCAAGTTCGATCTGTGCTGGAAGTACGACAACGCCTCCCTCGTCCTGAACGGCAAGGCCACCGAGCTGGTCAAGGACGACACCAGTGGCCGGTGGCGGCTGAAGAACGACGACGCCTCGACTGTCGAGCACCACACCGGCGCGGACAACGGCGACGACAACGGCGAGTACTGGACCGTTACCACCGGCGACGGAACCGTCTACACCTTCGGCCTCAACAAGCTCGACGGGGCCGGCGCGGATGACCGCACCGCATCGGTGTGGACTGTGCCGGTCTTCGGGGACGACGAGGGAGAGCCCGGCTACGCGGACGGCACGAGTTTCTCCGGCCGGGACAAGAAGCAGGCCTGGCGGTGGAGCCTCGACCTGGTCGAGGACACCCATGGCAACGCCATGACCTACTGGTACAAGGCCGAGGAGAACAACTACGACAAGCTCGGCGACGACAACACGGGCACCGGCTACATCCGCGGCGGCTACCTGAAGGAGATCCGTTACGGCCAGCGCAAGGATGCCCTGTTCTCCGCAACCCCCGCCGCCTCCAACAAGGTCGTCTTCGACTACGCCGAGCGGTGCCTGGCCTCCGGCACCGGCTGCGACTCGCTCACCAAGGACACCCGCGACAACTGGCCGGACGTGCCCTTCGACGCGGTGTGCAAGGACGACGACAAGTGCACCGGAAACGTCGGCCCGTCCTTCTTCACCCGCAAGCGGATGACGGGCATCACCACCTACGCATGGAACGCCGCAGCCTCCACCCCCGGCTACGCCTCCGTCGACAACTGGACACTCAAGCAGCTCTACCTCGACCCGGGCGAAACCGGTGACACCAGTGACCAGTCTCTGTGGCTGGACGAGATCAAGCACACCGGTAAACACGGCAGCGACCTGGCCCTGGACCCGGTCAAGTTCACCCACGTCTTCCTGCCCAACCGCGTCGACGGGGCGAGCGATGACATCCTCTCCCTCGACAAGCCGCGCCTGAAGACGGTCACCTCCGAGGCCGGGGCGCAGACCATCGTCAGCTATCTCGAGGCCGACTGCGTGGCCGGGCAGACGATGCCCAAGGCCGACGAGAACACCCGGCGCTGCTACCCGGTGTACTGGTCGCCGAACGGGGAGAAGAACCCGGTCCTGGACTGGTTCCAGAAGTACCCGGTCACCGCCGTGTCCACCACCGACCCGTACGGCGGCTCGGAGGCGGTGCAGAACACCTACAGCTATGAGGGCGGGGGCGCCTGGCATTACAACGACGACCCGATGACCCCGGCCAAGGAACGCACCTGGTCCATCTGGCGCGGCTTCGGGAAAGTCACCCACCTCACCGGGGACCGTGACAGCACACAGCTGAAGACCGTCACCGTCTACCTGCGCGGAATGAACGGCGACCGCCTACTGGGCCCGGACGGCAAGACCCCGGACCCGGACAAGCGCAAGCAGGTCAAGGTCACCGGCATCAAGGGCGAGGCCATCACCGACTCGGACCCGTACGCCGGGTTCACCCGCGAAACCGTCACCTACAACGGGGACACCGAGGTGTCGGGCACGGTCGATGACCCGTGGTCCAAGCGCACCGCCACCCAGCACAAGTCGTACGCCGACACCGAGGCCTACTACGTCCGCACCGCCGCCACCCACACCCGCACCCGCATCACCAGCGGCCTCACCCCCGTGGACCGTGTGCGGACCACTGCCACCACGTACGACGACTACGGCATGGCCCAGACGGTCGAGGACCGCGGCGACGACGCCAAGTCCAAGGACGAGACCTGCACCCGCACCTGGTACGCGCGCAATGACGACAAGGGCATCAACGCGCTGGTCTCCCGCACCCGAACCACCTCACAGCCCTGCGACACCCCGGACGCGGACCTCGACCTGCCCGCGGACTCCAGCCGCCAGGGCGACGTCATCTCCGACACCGCCACCGCCTACGACACCACCACCTGGAACGCGTCACACAAGCCCACCAAGGGCGAGGCCCAGTGGACCGGGCAGGCCAAGGGTTACGGCACCGACAACGCCCCCGCATGGCAGCAGACCGGCACCGCCGCATACGACACGCTGGGCCGGCCCACCGCGGTCAAGGACGCGCTGAACCGCACCACCGCCACCACGACCTACACACCAACCGCTGCTGGGCCCCTGACAGCGACCACAGTGGCCGACGCCAAGAGTTTCGAGACCACCACAGCCCTCGACTTCGCCACCGGGGCATCACTCAAGGTCACCGACCCCAACGGCAAGATCACCGAAAGCGAGTACGACGCGCTCGGCCGGGTCACCAACGTATGGCTGCCGAATCATCTGAAGGTCCTGTTCAAAAACCCCAGCCTGGCTTACGCCTACCACTTCAACAGCACGTCGCTGCCCTGGATCTCCACCAGCACAATCAAAGGTGACAGCTCCGGGTACAACACCACCTACGAGATCTACGACTCGCTCCTGCGCGCCCGCCAGGTCCAGTCACCCACACCGGTCGGCGGCCGACTGATAGGCCTGACCCTGTACGACGACCGGGGACTGGCGGTCAGCTCTCAATCGGACACCTGGGACGAGACCACGTCCCCGTCGGGCACACCCGTGCAGACCGAGGGCAGCCAGGCCCCCGCTCAGACCGACACCACCTATGACGGCGCCGGGCGGGCCACCAAGACGGTCACCAAACACTACGGTGTCACCCGCTGGACCACTGAGAGCACCTTCACCGGCGACACCGTCGCCACCAGTGCCCCCGCCGGCGGCCAGGGCGTTGCCGAGGTCACCGATGTGCGCGGGCAGACCACCGAGCGCCGCGAATACGCCGGCCCCAAGCCGACCGGCACCGAATTCACCACTACCGGCTTCACCTACACCCCCGGCGGCCTGCAGAAGACCATCACCGGCCCGGACAAGGCCACCTGGTCCTACTCCTATGACCTGGCCGGACGGCAGGTCCTGGCGGACGATCCCGACAAGGGCGAGACCACCAGCACTTACAACGCTGTCGATCAGGTCACCAGCACCACCAACGCCGAGAAGCAGACCCTCGTCTACGACTACGACGAGCTCGGCCGCAAGACAGGCATGTGGAGTGGCACCAAGACAGATGCCAACAAGCTCGCCGCCTGGACCTTCGACACTCTGGCCAAGGGGCAGCAGGACACCGCCGTCCGCTATGACGGGGGCCTGACCGGCAAGGCGTACACGCGGAAAGTGACCGCCTATAACGGCCTCTATCAGGTTATGAACAGCGAGCTCACGCTTCCTGCTGAGGACCCTCTGGTCAAGGCGGGAGTTCCCAAGACCCTGGCCTTCTCCACCGGCTATCGGGTCGATGGAAGCGTCGGCCAGTACGGCGAGCCGGCCGTGGGCGGACTCGCCGCCGAGACTGTCTCCTACACCTACAACGCCACCGGCCAGCAGCTGACCTCTGTCGGTACCACGGGATATCTCCAGGGCGCCACCTTCTCCCCGCAAGGCGACCTGCGGCAGCTGACTGTGGGCATGTCCGGGACCAGCTCGGCGAAGAAGGCTTACCTCAACCACGACTACGAGCCCGGCACCCGTCGCCTGACCCGCTCCTACGTCACCGACGACGTCCACGGCTACATGCCGCAGGAGCTGAAATTCACCCAGGACGACGCGGGCAACGTCACCTCCATCTTCGACAACACAACACTCGGCGGCACCGGCAAGGCCGACTACCAGTGCTTCACCTACGACGGCTACCGCCGCATGACCGAAGCCTGGACCCCGGCCACCGCCAACTGTGCCACCACCGGGCGCACCACCGCCAACCTCGCCGGCGCCGCCCCGTACTGGACCAGCGACCACTACAACACCGCGGGCCAGCGCGACGAACAGACCGAACACACCACAGGCGGCGACACCAAAACCACCTACACCTACGGCACCCAGACCGGCCAGCCTCACCCCCTCACCAAAACCGAGACCAACGGCGGCACACCCCGCACCTACACCTACGACAACACCGGCAACACCACCGGCCGCCCCGGCACCCAGGCCACCCAGACCCTGACCTGGAACCCCGAAGGCAAACTCGCCACCACCACCGAACCCGCCGCCGGTAGCAAACCCGCCACCGCCACCGGCTACCTCTACGACGCCGACGGCGAACTACTCATCCGCCGCGCCACCACCACCGACGGCGACACCGTCCTCTACCTCGGCGCCACCGAAGTACGCCTCACCGTCAAGGGCGGCACCAAGACCCTGTCCGGCACCCGTTACTACACGGCCAACGGCCAGACCATCGCCGTCCGCACCGCCAGCACCGCGACCACCGGCACCAAACTGTCCTTCCTGGCCGCCGACCATCACGGCACCTCCAGCATCGCCCTGGACGCCACCACCTACGCCATCACCAAGCGCTACACCACCCCCTTCGGCGCCCCACGCGGCCAACAACCACAAGCCTGGCCCGACGACAAAGCCTTCCTCGGCAAACCCGCCGACACCACCACTGGCCTCACTCACATCGGCGCCCGCGAATACGACCCCGTTCTCGGCCAATTCCTCAGCCTCGACCCTGTTCTCGCCCCTGGTCAGGCGCAGTCGCTGAACGGCTACAGCTACGCCAATCAGAACCCCATAACGCAAAGCGATCCAACAGGATTGTGGATCGATGACGGCACAGGCCACTCAGAACCCCGAAACGATGGACACGGCGACCACAACAAATACTCAGACGGGTGGAAGGCCGACAAGAATGGAAGGCCGTGGTCTGGCGGAGGTACAGCGACTGCCGAAAGCAGTGGCGGACTTAGCCCATCATCTCCCGAATGTGACGCTTCATGTAAAGCGGCGTTTGGGCAGTTCTTCCAGGCCATCGATGAGGAACCGAAGTACAGAGGGGACTGCGGATCCACTATAAGCGGCGGTTTGTCCTGCTCTGGAACTCTATCGGAAGGCCAAAAGCGCGTCGGTGGAATCTTGTCCATGTTGGACCCCACTGGAGCGCTCGGGGCTCTCGAATGCGCGCAACAGTTCGAAGCATCTGACTGCGGTATTACTGCAATATCCTTCGCCCCTATTGCTGGGAAGGCTTTCAAAGGTGGAAAGGCGGCTTTAAAGAAGATCGACGAATTGGGCCAGGAAGGTCGCGCCTTTGGGCGAGGTGTAGGTCCGGCGAAGAACAGGGTGAGTGTCGGCTCCCACGCCAAGGGTGAGACGGTATTTGCTGGACACGGGAGATGGAATATTTGGAATGGTTGGACTAAGGTTCCCGAAGGTACCGAGTTGAGAATGTACAGCAAGCATGGATATGCGATTGGAGATAGAGAGGGATTCGCTATCGAAGCAGGTGTCCCTCTCTCGTCGGCGGTGGATATCTATCGATCGGGTAAGTGGGTGCGCAATTATACGCTGTATCCGTCCAAAGGGCTCACTGTTTTGCACAGTTCGACGACAGTGGATAAGGCGCATAGACTGGGGGCGTTGCTGCAGGCTAACGCGGGAACATGTCACTGGGCGGCTTGTAGGGGGAACCGCCCCTGATTCGCCATTCCTTGTCGAACTCTCGGTATGATGCCATGGCCTCAGTTGCAAGTCGTGAGATGGATGGCTAGGCGGTGGCCCTTTCCAGCGGCGACGGGGGGCGAACACGGTTGAGCGTGGCTGTTCGTGCTTAGTGGTATGAGTGAAGGGTCGGGATGCTCGTGCCGTTGGGATGGCCAGGTGAGCTCGATGGTGCGACCTTGGTTTCATCTTGAGGGCAATGTCCCGTGATCAATTTAGATCGACGGTCGAGTTGACTGCAAAGAATCCCGTGAAGGGGCATGTCGGAAATGCATCGTTCGGAAGGCCAGCGCGTTGCTGTCGAATTCTTCGTCGCTCGCATCGAGGACGGTCGAAATTGGAAGGTGCGCGGTCCATCCAAGCGGTCTGTCAAGAAATCGATCAGAGATGGGCGATCTATGGTTTTCGTGTTTCGGCCGCCAGGGGGAGGGGGATGGAAGCGCTCCTGGCCGCGCCTGAGAGTCGCGGTCGACCCTGAGACTGGCCGGGCCACGATGCTGCGCTAGTATGGAGGATTTCCGCGCTGGTCCTATACGCGGCCCGCGCCTTCGCGTTGATATTTCGACTTCCACTACTGTTGCTCTGCCCGCGCCTTCGCGCCCCGCACCGGCCGCACCCTGGACCGGGAGGTGGCGGTCACCGGCTTCTCCCAGGGCGCCTCGGCCGCCCTGGGCCTGGCCCGGGCCCTCCAGTCGGGTCAGGCGCCGTACGCCGACACCATTGAGGCGCTGTTCGACGGCGCGCACACCGGCCGGCAGCTCATGGAGGGCACCCCGGCCACCCTCGACAAGCTGCTCACCGCCCACGGCCGCGACCTGCTCGCTCACCCGACCGGCCCCATGGCCGCCGCCCTGCGCACCACCGACGACGTCTGCGACTGGGCGCCCCGCGTGCAGACACGCCTCTACATGGCGAGCGGCGACGAGCAGGCCACCGTCGCCAACACCGCCCACTGCCGGTCCGCCCTCGCCCGCCACGGCGTGGCCGCGCCGGTCGTCGACCTGGGAGCCGTCGACTACAACGGCTCCCGCCACCTGGGCTCCAACGTCCGGGCTACCGCGGCCGTCGTGCGCTGGCTCGACGAACTCCGGTAACCCGACGGAGGCGTCACCACTGGGCCTGGTGGTGGCCCGTGGCGGCGCGCCACACCGCAGAGAGCGCCGCTTTCGGCCGGTGGTTGAAATCATGGGCCGGAAGGTCGCCGAGCAGGTCCAGTACGGCGCTGAGGTGCCCACAGTCCGCGGCCTGCCCGATGAGCTCCTCAGTCGGCATCTGGCGTTTGGCGCGCGGCGTCTTGAGCAGCTTGGCGTGCGCTTCGGCGAGGGCCGCGAGGTCCTCCTCGGTCGGCGTCGGCGGCAGGGACCGCCGCGGGGCGCCGTCGGCGATCGCCTGGGCACGCTCGTAGGCGTCGTCCGGTATGTACCACGAGTCGGCGAGCCACGAGCGGAGCAGATCGGGCCGACCGAGCTCGACCAGTGCCTTGATCATGCTCGACGGCCGTTCCCTGGCCGGGACGCACGCTTCCAGGAACTCTTCCGCGATGTCGAGCCGGTCGGTGCTCAGCAGACAGAGCAGCCACGGCTCGGAGCGGAAGCTGTTGGGCTGGTTCTCGGCGGACGTCCACAGCGACCGGGCCTCGTCCACGCGCCCGCACTCGGTGAGCGCCCAGATGACCGCGAGGCGGTTCTCCCAGGAGTTGGTCTCCGGCTCGATGGCGTCCCGTGCGCGGGCGAACCACGCGTCGGCGGCGGCCGTGTCGCCCAGGGCCTGGTAGGCGCCGGCCACCGAGGAGGCGACACTCACGACGTTGTACTTGCCGAGGGCCGCCTCCGCCCTCGGCTCGGCGAAGGCGAAGACGGCCCGCGCCTGTTCGGTCCGTCCCGCGCGGGCCAGGATCGTGGCCACCTGGGCCGAGGCCGCGACGCGCTCGTCCGTACCGGGTATCGCCTCGAGCAGTTCCGCGGCCCCTTCGGGCTCCCCGCGCCGGGCCCGGAGCCGGGCCGCGTCACCGAGGTACTCGTTCACCGCGAAGTTCCAGTTGCTCCCGAGCTGGGAGACGGCATCCCGTACCGCCGAGAACAGGTCGTCCATCGTCGCCGTGTTGGGCGGCGGCCACGCCCCGTCTCCGTGGGGCTCGGCGGGCTTCATCCGTTCCACGTACTCCCGGACGAAGTAGCCGAGACCGTCGTCCCCGAGCCGCTGGGCGGCGGTCCGTACGTCCGGCACGACATCGAGCCCGCCCCACCGCACCGGCCACCCGAAACGCCGGTCGACCGACCAGGTCAGCACCGCATCCAGGTCTTCCCTGCGGTCCGCCGGCGCGATGACCAGACCCTCCTCGAACGCCGCACACCAGGTGTCGTCGTCCAGGGCGAAGTTGACGTTGTGCTGCTCGAGTACGTAGTCGTCCTCCAGGAGCCGGGGGCCCGGGGGCTCGCGGAGGAAGGTGAAGTCGCCCAGCTCCCCTCCGGTGTCGGGCCGACGGAAGGTCACCCGGGTCGAATCCACCGACACCCGCACTCCGCCCCTGCCGCCCTTTCCTGCGGCCGGGTCGGGTCCGTCGTCCTCCTCAGCCGCCCAGCCGACCTGCCTGGTGGCCACGTCGATGGCCAGATCCCGCTTGTGCCGGGCGTTATACGCGTACAGCCGGGTGCCGTCCAGCGACCAACTGACCCCGTCGTCCAGCCACAGCTCGTCGTCCTCGGCCCCGAACTCCTCGGGAAGCGCCTCGGGCAGCAGATAAGGGTGTGAGGGGGGTGCGTAGCCGGGCAGCCAGAACAGATGGCCCGCCTCCAGCGGGACGACACAGCCCTTGATCGAACAGGGGGAGCCGGACGAGACGAACGCGCGCCGCCCGTCGGGCGCCAGCGCCCACGTCGGCGGCCGGCTGGCCCCGTCCGTCACGGACGCGCTGGCCAGCGGATAGGTGTTGGTGGTGTGGGTCTCGAACGGGTCGAAGACCCCTACCTGGTTGGTGTTGTAGGCGAGCCCGACGCGGGTGCTGTCGGCCGACCACTGGATGGTGCCGTCGTAGTCGGGCCAGCCGACTCCGCCCTCGATGCGCTGGAGTGTGTTGACGCAGCGGCCGCTGGCGACCTCCCAGATCTGTAGCGCACCGCCGCGGTGGTAGTCGTCGCCGACCCAGCTTCCGGTGGCCAGATAGCTTCCGCACGGGCTGACATCAAACGATGTGATCTCTGTGCTGTGGCCGTACGGATGCTGGAGCCGCGTGCCGCCGAGCCCGCGAATCGCGTCGGTCGCGAAGCGATGCGCCTCGGTGACCCCATGCGTGCGCTCGAACTCCAGCAGCCGGGCCCGGAGCGGCGGCAGGTCCCGCTCGGCCGCGAAGGCGGACCAGTCCGCTCCCTGAAGGACCGCGAGCAGTGCGGCCGGGTCGGCGGCCGACGTCAGCGACGCGTGATCCGCGAAGGTCTCTGTCCCGTCGGTGGTGGCGGACTCATGGCCCGCCGAGGGCTTGGCCGCCCCCGTGAGCACGCCCCGCAGCGCCTTCGCGTCGTAGATCGGAATGCCGCGTGTGCTCGCCGCGCCGATCTTGCGGCCCGGGACATCATGTGCGACGAAGACGAGATCTGTTCTGTCGGACACCGAACCCGACACCCGCGCGCCCAGCGCCTCCAGCCCGGCCTTCGCCTCAGCGTGCGGCAGCTTGTGGAACCGTCCCATCAGGACGATTGATTTTCCCCGTAGATCCATGGCCATGACCGTAAGGCCACCCACTGACGACCCGATCACCCCAACTCCCCGCTCGAGGGGGATCTTTCGGTCCCCCTCGAACGGGCGGGCCCTACGACAGACCGTGGACGTGCGGCCCGACCGCCTTCGACCAGGCGCTGCCGTTCGCCGCGTCCCAGTTGGTCGACCAGGTCATCGCGCCGCGCAGCCCCGGGTACGTCTTCGAGGGCTTGAACGAGCCGCAGCCGGAGCCCTTGGTGAGGCAGTCCAGGGCGGCGTTGACGATCCCCGGCTCCACATACCCGGAGCCCGCGCCGCGCGTGGAGGCCGGGACGCCGAGGCCGACCTGGGACGGGTCGAGGCCGTTCTCCAGCTGGATACAGGCGAGGGCGGTGAGGAAGTCGACGGAGCCCTGTGAGTAGACCTTGCCGTCGCAGCCCAGCATGGAGCCGCTGTTGTAGTACTGCATATTGACCACCGTCAGGAAGTCCTTGGTGGCCAGCGCGGTTTTGAAGTACTCGTTCTGCGGCGACTGCATATCGATGGTCTGCGGCGCCATCGTCACCACGACATCGCTCTTCTTGTCGTGGATCGCCTTGAGTGCCTTGGTCATGTAGGTGGCGTTGAGCCCGTTCTCCAGGTCGATGTCGACGCCGTCGAAGCCGTACTCGTCCATGAGCTTGGTGACGGAGTCGGCAAAGGCGTTGGCGGACGCGTCGTCGCTGATCGAGACGGTGCCGTTCTGGCCGCCGATGGAGATGATGACGGACTTGCCCGCCGCCTGCTTGGCCTTCATGTCGGCCTTGAACTGGTCGACCGTATAGCCGCCGAGCCCGGCCGAGTCGAGGTTGAAGGTGACCGCGCCGGGCGTGCCGGTCGCGTCGGCGAAGGCGACGGCGATGATGTCGTAGTCGTCCTGGACGTCGGCGAGCTTCTGGACGGTCGCGCCGTTGTTGAAGTTCTGCCAGTACCCGGTGACCGCGTGCTGGGGGACGGCGGCGGTGCCCGCGGGCTCCTCGGCCGCGCCCGCGGTGTTGGCGGCCATCAGCCCGCCGGCGGCGAGGGCCGCCACGGCTATGCCGCCGAGCAGTTTCCGGGTGAACGTACGTGAATGTGCGCGTGCCACGGGTGCCTCCGGGCGTGGGGGGGACGTGGGGGGAGTGGTGCGCTTACGCGTTCAGGGGCCCCTGAGGCATGTGATCCACCGTGGTCCAGACCAATCCACCTGTCAAGTCCCTGACAGAAACGGAACGGCTTGACCTGAAGTTTGGTTGAGGTTTTAGCGTTCACGCCGGATTGAACATCGTCTGGCGACAGGAGAGTGTGCCCGTGATCCTCGTGACGGGAGCCACCGGAAACATAGGAAGTGCCCTGCTGAAGGAGTTGCGGGCGAGCGGTGCCGGGCCGCTGCGAGGTCTCACCCGGGACGCCGCGCGGGCCGGATTCCCGGCCGGAGTCGAGGCCGTGGAGGGCGACTTCGCGCGGGCCGCCACGCTGAAGCCCGCGCTGGACGGGGTGCGGTCGCTGTTCCTCCCGTCGCGCATGGGCCCGGACGCCGACATCCTCGACGTCGCCCGACAGGCCGGGGTGGAGCATGTGGTGCTCGTGTCGTCCATCACCGTCCAGACCCATCCCCACCTGGGCCCCGCCGAGGAGAACCTCGCCGTCGAGCGGCTGCTGAAGGACAGCGGCATGGCCTGGACGATCCTGCGGCCCACGCAGTTCGCCTCGAACGCCCTGTGGTGGGCGGACCCGATCCGCGGGCGCGAGCCGGTCCGCCTGCCGTACGCGGACGTCGGGCTGCCCGCCGTCCACCCCGCGGATATCGCGGCGGTGGCCGGGGCGGCGCTGACCGGGCCGGGGCGTCGCGGGCGGACGTACGCGCTGACCGGGCCGGAGCGGGTCACGGCCCGGCAGCAGGTCGAGGCGATCGCGGCGGCCCTGGGGCGGGAGGTGCCGGTCGCCGAGATCAGCCGGGAGGAGGCTCACCGCGGCATGGCGGCGTTTCTGGGGGACGAGGCCGCGAGTGCGGTGCTGGACCTGATGGGCGGGGACGTCAACGACGAGTTGCTGAAGGTGCGCGACACGGTGGAGCGGGTCACCGGCCGGCCGGCCAGGCCGTTCCGGCAGTGGGCCGCGGAGAACGCCGACGCGTTCCGCTGACAGCGCTGTTCGAGGGAGGGCGCTCGGCCCTCCCTCGAACAGCACCGTCAGCGAGGATCAATCGGCCATTACTCGGCGTCGGACTCGTCGATGCTGGTGGCGATGCCGTCCTTGATGACGACGGTGGCCATGATGCCGTTCTCGTCCTTCAGTACGGTGTCGAGCTGGTCGGGGGTGCAGGCGGTGTTGGCGTCGCAGATCCGGCCGGCGCCGGTGATTTTGGTGTCGTCGGCGACGAAGAATCCCTGGTTCCCGACGGTGTGCTTGCCCGGGGCGAGGTAGCGGAGCTCACCGGAGAAGGTGCCGTTGACGGGCTTCCCGGCCGGGGCGTCGCCACCGTCCGACGAGCCGCCGCCCGGGGCGGTCGGGGCGGAGGACGAGCTGTCGGGCCCCGAGGCGTCGGCGTCGGACGGCTGGCAGGCGGTGGCGAACAGGGCCCCGGTCACCAGCAGGCTCATGGCGGCGAACGTACGAACGCGGGAGCGGTAGGCGCGCATGATGAGAGACCTTCTTCGCCAGTCGAGGGAGGAGACCCGGGGAGGTGTCTCTCCCGGTGTGCTTCTCATCCTGCGGGCCACCGCTGCCGTGCCATTAACGTGGCGCTAATGAAGCGCTGTTGTCCGGGACGAGCGTCGCCCGGCCGTTCGGGGGAGGCGGTCGGCCCACCCCCGAACGGCCCGAACGAAATCGCCTACGGCAGGCCGTGGACCTTCGGCCCGACCGCGTTGGACCAGGCGTTGCCCGCCAGCGCGTCCCAGTTGGTCGACCAGGTCATCGCGCCGCGCAGGCCCGGATAGGTCTTCGCGGGCTTGAACGAGCCGCAGTTGGTGCCCCGGGCCAGGCAGTCCAGGGCGTTGTTCACGATCGTCGGGGAGACGTAGCCGCTGCCCGCGCCGCGCGTCGAGGCGGGCAGGCCCAGGCCGACCTGGGACGGGGACAGGCCGCCTTCCAGCTGGATGCAGGCGAGCGCGGTGAGGAAGTCGACCGAGCCCTGTGAGTAGACCTTGCCGTCGCAGCCCAGCATGGAGCCGCTGTTGTAGTACTGCATATTGACGACGGTCAGGATGTCCTTGATGTTGAGCGCCGTCTGGAAGTAGGCGTTCGACGTGGACTGCATGTCGATCGTCTGCGGGGCCATGGTGATGACGAGCTTCGAGCCCGCCTTGGCGGAGAGCGAGCGCAGGGCCTGCGTCATGTAGGTCGCGTTGAGGCCGTTCTCCAGGTCGATGTCGACGCCGTCGAACCCGTACTGCTGCATCAGCGCGTAGACGGAGTTGGCGAAGTTGTTCGCGGAGGCCGAGTCGTTGATGGAGACCGTGCCGTTCTGGCCGCCGATGGAGATGATGACGGACTTGCCGGCTGCCTGCTTGGCCTTGATGTCGGCCTTGAACTGGTCGACCGTATAGCCGCCGAGCCCGGCCGAGTCGAGGTTGAAGGTGACCGCGCCGGGCGTGCCGGTCGCGTCGGCGAAGGCGACGGCGATGATGTCGTACTGGTCCTGGACACCGCTGATCTTCTGGACGGTCGCGCCGTTGTTGAAGTTCTGCCAGTAGCCGGTGACCGCGTGCTTGGGGACGGTGCCGCCCCCGCCGCCGCTCCCGGCCGAGGTGGTGCCGGTGACGGCCGTGGACCTGGGCGACTCGCCCGCCGCGTTGGTCGCGGTGACCTGGAACTGGTACGAGGTGGCGGCGGCGAGCCCGGTCACCGTGGCCGAGGTGCCGCTGACCGCCTGCACCTTGGCGCCGTCCCGGTAGACGTTGTAGCCGGTCGCGCCGCTGACCGTGGACCAGGACAGGGCGATGGACGAGGAGGTCACCGTGCCCGTCTTCAGACCTGACGGGGCGGTCGGAACGGGGTCGCCGGGGTCACCGGGGTCGGAGCCGCCGGGGCCGGTGAGGCTGATGTCGTCGGCGTAGTAGGCGGGCTGTCCGTACCAGCCGTGGGTGTAGACGGTGACCGAGGTCGTGCTCGGGCCGGTCTTGAAGGTGGTGGTCAGCTGCTGCCAGCCGGAGGCGGACGGCGTCCAGGTCGACACGTCCGTCGTCCCGGTGCCGCTCGCGCCGAGGTAGACGTAACTGCCCTGCACCCAGGCGCTGAGCGTGTACGAGGAGTCCGGCTTGACGCTCACGGTCTGCGTGCACTGGGCGTTGTCCTGCCCGGCCGGGGTCGCCTTGAGCGCCGACGAGCCGCCGTGCGCCGGGGTGGCGACCGTGGTCCCGGAGGCGGCGGAACAGGTCCAGCCGCTCAGCCCGGACTCGAAGCCGGAGTTCTGTACGAGGTTGGCGTCCGCCGCGCCGGCCGTGCCGCCGCCGACGGCGACCAGCGCGCCGGCGCCGAGCACGGCCGCGGCGGCGGCGGAGAGGAATCGGGTGAGCCTGGTTCTGCCGGGTCTGCTGGGTCTGCCGGGTCTCGCGGGGGGTATCGCAGCACGGTCCACGACTGCCTCCGTGGGGGAGAGTTGAGGGAGGAGCTCAGGGAACGGCGGCCACCGTACGACCGTTTCAAAATGGTCCAGACCAATGGGCTTGTCAAGGGGGCGGGCATGGGTCCGTAACCCAGGGGAACTGTTCTCTCACGCGGCTTTCGTGGATAAAGTGCTGATGCACCAGGACAGCAGCAACGACCTGCGGCCGCCGCTCTCCCCGGCGCCGACGTGAGACGGGGTAGCCGACGTGCCCACCGCGATAGCAGTCACCGGCCGTGAGCTGGTGCTTCCGCCGCCCGACGGTCAGACCCCGTCGGCCGTCGTGCTCATGCCGCCCGACGTCCAGCCGCTGGACGACGCGCTCACCGAGACCGCCGGCCTGCTCGACCAGCAGGGCTATCTCATCGTGGTCTACCCCGCGGCGACCCCCGCGCCCTTCGTCCGCCGGCTCCATACCGTGCGGGCGGTCCTGGAGAGCGACCGCATCGCGCTGCTGCCCCTCGAACTTCCGCCGCTCGCCGTCGCCGTGGTCGCCCGTCAGCTGCGCCAGCTGTCGATGTGCGACTTCAGCCCCGGCGTGCTCGCCTGCGCCGCGCGCCTGCTGACGCACTACGTCCACGCGGGCGCGCTGCTGGGCAGCGTGGCCAAGCTGGACCGGGTGCCCGTCAGCCTCACCTCGCACGTCAAGTCCTGGGTGCCCGGCGCCCAGTTCGCGGTGCTCGCCCACCCCACCCCCCAGCTGGTCAAGGTGGGCGGCGAGGCCGCGCTGCCCGGGCCCGGGTACGCCACCCACCTCACCGTGGCGCGCGGCAACCTCAACAATCACGGCCACAGCCATGCGGGCGGCGACTGGGTCAACGCCAGGCTTGCCCCCGGATGGGGGGTGCAGGGCGTCGAAGAGGTGCCGCCGCCGCATGAGTCGGCCGCCTGGTGGGGTACCCCCAAACTGATCGAGTTCGCCGCCGCCATCCCGGACCTCTCCGTCCTCTACCAGTTGGTGGCGTCCGTACGGAGAGAGGAGTGCCACTGGTGCGGCTTCGAACTCATCGGCGACCGCTGCGCGTTCTGTTCCGCCCCGGTGCCGCGCGGCGATGACATCCTTGCCCTGACCCAGACCGAGCGACCCGCTCTGATGAGCCGGTAACGTCCCCCAACGAGGTTGTGCGTCCATGAATTCACGCCAGCGCCGCGGAGTCATCCTGCTGCTCCTGTCGGTCCTGTGCGCCGGTGGCGCGTTCGCCGGAGTGCTGTCCGTCATCCGCGACGTGGAGTCGAAGGTCGGTCCCGAGACCACCGCGTACAAGCTCAAGTCGGACGTCCCGGCCTACCAGGCGCTGGACGCGGACAAGTTCGAGAAGATATCGATGCCCGAGCGCTGGCTGCCGTCCACGGCCGTCACCGACCTCGCCGACGTACGCGGCAAGATCGCCGTCATCCCGCTGCGCAAGGGCTCGCTGCTCCAGGCCGACATGATCGTGGAGCGCCCGGCGCTCAAGGCGGGGCAGCAGGAGATCGCCATCATGATCGACGCGGCGACCGGCGTCGCGGGCAAGATCAACCCCGGGGCGAAGGTGAACATCTACGCGACCTTCGAGGGCAAGGGCCGTAACGACGACCCCGTCTCCAAGCTCATCGTCGCGGGCGCGGAGGTCATCGACGTCGGCAAGCTGACCGCGCTGGAGCCGAACCAGGACGACACCCGGCGCCTGGACAAGGCCGTGCCCATCACCTTCGCGCTGGACACCGGCGACGCCCAGCGCGTGGCGTACGCGGAGTCCTTCGCCACCCATGTACGGCTCGCCCTCGTCGCCCCCGGCGACGACGACAGCGTCTCCCCACGCGACCGCACCTACACCCTCGACGGCGACAGATGACAAGCGGCACGACGACCCGACAAGCGGCGGGCCGCGGGAACATGAGTGAGGCGGTGCCCCGGTGACGATCAGAATCCTTCCGGCCGTCGGAGATCCCGACGCCGCCCGCGCGCTCGGCGGGCTGCTCGGACAGCTGCCGGGCGTCGAACCATCCCCACCGGTGGGCGACTCGACCCGGCTGCTCGACACCCTCGCCGCGCTGGCCGCCGCCTCCCTGGAGGACCTGCCCGAGGTCGTCCTGGTCCATGAGCGGATCGGCCCGGCCCCCGCGCTCGAACTCATCCGCGAGATCGCGCTGCGCTTCCCGGCCGTGGGCGTGGTGCTGGTGACGGCGGACGCCGGGCCCGCGCTCTACTCCGCCGCCATGGACTCCGGCGCCCGCGGCATCGCCGGGCTGCCGCTGGCGTACGACGAGCTGGCCGCCCGCGTCCAGGCCGCGGCCCAGTGGTCCACCGGCGTACGGCGCCACCTCGGGGGCGGTGGCGAGGCGATCGCCACCGGGCCCGGCGGGAAGCTGGTCGCCGTCGCGGGCGCGAAGGGCGGGGTCGGTACGACGGTCACCGCCGTACAGCTCGCGCTGGCCGCGCAGGCGGCGGGCCGCAGGGTCGCGCTCGTCGACATGGACCTCCAGTCCGGCGACATCGCCTCCTACCTCGATGTGCAGTTCCGGCGGTCGATCGCCGACCTGGCGCAGATCAACGACATCACGCCGCGCGTGCTCCAGGAGGCGGTGTTCACCCACCAGACCGGCATCGGGCTGCTGCTCGCCCCCGGCGAGGGCGAGCGCGGCGAGGAGGTCTCCGACCGCGCGGCCCGGCAGGTCGTCAGCGCGCTGCGGTCGCGCTTCGAGGTGGTGATCGTCGACTGCGGTACGCAGATGACCTCGGCGGGCGCGGCCGTCGTCGAGATCGCGGACCTCGCGGTGCTGGTGACCACCCCGGACGTGGTCGCGGTGCGGGCCGCCAAGCGCATGGTCCGGCTCTGGGACCGGCTCCAGGTCCGCAAGGCCGAGGACACGGTCGCCGTCGTCAACCGCCACACCCGCAGCGCGGAGATCCAGCCGCAGCTGATCGAGCGCGCGACGGGCACCCGGATGGCCCGTACGGTGGTGCCGGCCGGCTTCAAGGAGCTCCAGCCGGCCGTGGACTCGGGCCGGATGCAGGACCTGGACGCCAAGTCGGCCGTCAAACAGGCGCTGTGGGGCCTGGCCGGGGAGCTGGGCCTGGTGGAGCCGGGCCCGTCTGGTGCGGCCATGGGCCCGCCCGGCCGGGCGCACCGCGGGCACCCCGGCCCGGCGGACCACCGCACGCTCGCGGGCAGCCGGCAACGCCGTGCCATAGGAGTGGGCGCCGACGACCCGAGTGGCCTCGGGGGCGGCGGGGGCGCGGGCGGGGGCGGCGGCGATGCGGGCACCGGCCCGGAGTCGCTGCGGGAGGTCCCCTCCACGCCCTCCAGGCGCTTTATGCGCAAGCGGGGCGGCGACCGGGGCCAGGTCGCGGTCGAGTTCCTCGGCGTGCTGCCGCTGGTGCTGGTGGTACTGGCAGTCATCTGGCAGTTCGTGCTGCTCGGTTACACGTACTCGCTGGCGGGCAACTCCGCCGACAAGGCCGCCCGTGCGGGCGCCGCGGTCGGCGGGGACGCGGGCGCCTGCCAGGAGGCGGCGCTGGACGACCTCCCGGGGGCGTGGCAGGGCAGCGCGGAGATCACCTGCGGCCAGAGCGCGGATGGGGTGTGGAAGGCCACGGTGAAGGTGCACGTCCCGGTGCTCTTCCCCGGGGCCGCGGACTTCCCGTGGCCGGTGACCGGTTCCGCGGGGGCGGTGGATGAGCAGGCGGAGGGGGTGTGAGGCGATGGCCGGGCGCGGGGCACGCGACCGGGGGTCTGATCGGGGGTCTGCCTCGATCGAGTTCCTCGGCTTTCTGCCGGTCCTGCTCTTCGTCGCGCTGGCCGCGGTCCAACTGGGCCTCGCCGCGTACACCGTGCAGCAGGCGGGCACGGCGGCCCGCGCGGCGGCGCGTACGGCCTCGCTCGACGAGGTGCGGACCAGCCCGGCGGCGGCCGGGCGGGCGGCGATGAGCGGATGGCTGGCGGACGGCACGGACGTCGGCATCACCCCCTGCGGGGACGGCCGGGCACGGGCGACCGCGACGGTGCAGATTCCGTCGGTGATTCCCGGGGTGAGCTTCGGGAGCGCGGAGAGGAGCGCGACGATGCCGTGCGACGACGGCTAGGGGACCTTTCCCCCACCCCGCCCCTTCCCGATACCGGGGCTCCGCCCCGGACCCCGCTTCGGGGCTCCGCCCCGGACCCCGGGTTGGGGCTCCGCCCCGGACCCCGGGTTGGGGCTCTGCCCCGGACCGCGGGTTGGGGCTTCGTGCCGGGCCCGGGTTGGGGCTCCGTGCCGGACCCCGCCTCGGGGCCCAGCGCCGGACCTGGTTTCGGGGCTCGCGCCGGAGCCTGGGCTTGGGGCTCTGCCCCGGACCGCGGGTTGGGGTCCGCTCCGGACCCCGCCTCGGGGCTCTGCGCCGGGGCTCGGGTCGGACCCCGGCCTTGGGGCCCCAGGCGGAGCCCCAAGCGGGGCCTGGGGCGGAGCCCCGGGTTCGGGGGCCGGGGCAGAGCCCCGGGTTCGGGGGGCCGGGGGCTTGCCCCCGGTTCGGGGAGGGGCGGGGTGGGGAAGAACTCGCCGCGCAGCGTTACCGCAGAACGAGACCACGAGGAGGACACCGATGAGCCTGCGGGCACGCATCACCGCGCCCGAGGGGCCCGGTGAGGGGCGGGAGGACGGGCATCTCGTCTCCGTCTACCGCGCCAAGCTGCTCGAGGAGATCGACCTCGCGGAGATGTCCTCGCTCGCCGCCGGCGAGCGGCGCTCCCGCCTGGAGCGCGTCCTCGGGCACATCATCAGCCGCGAGGGCCCGGTCCTGTCCACCGCCGAGCGGTCCCAGCTGATCCGCCGCGTCGTGGACGAGGCGTTGGGGCTCGGGGTGCTCGAACCGCTCTTGGAGGACGCCTCCATCACGGAGATCATGGTCAACGGCCCGGACCAGATCTTCGTGGAGCGCGCGGGCCGGGTCGAGCTCGTCCCCGTGCGCTTCGCGTCCGAGGAGCAGCTGATGCAGACCATCGAGCGGATCGTCTCGACGGTCAACCGCCGCGTGGACGAGTCGAATCCGATGGTGGACGCCCGGCTGCCGTCCGGCGAGCGGGTCAACGTCATCATCCCGCCGCTCGCGCTGACCGGCGCCACGCTCACCATCCGCCGCTTCCCGCGCGCCTACACCCTGCACGAGCTGATCGGCATGGGCACGCTGGACGAGCAGATGCTGCTGCTGCTCGCCGCGCTGGTGCGGGCGAAGTTCAACGTGGTGGTGTCCGGGCCCACCGGATCGGGCAAGACGACGCTGCTCAACTCGCTGTCCGGACTGATCCCGGAGGGGGAGCGGATCATCACCGTCGAGGACGCGGCGGAGCTACAGCTTCAGCAGACGCATGTCATCCGCCTGGAGTCCCGGCCGCCCAACGTCGAGGGCAAGGGCCGGATCACCATCCGCGACCTGGTGCGCAACTCGCTGCGCATGCGCCCCGACCGCATCATCGTCGGCGAGGTGCGCGGCGGGGAGACGCTGGACATGCTCCAGGCCATGTCCACCGGCCACGACGGCTCGCTGGCGACCGTGCACGCCAACAGCGCGGAGGACGCGCTGATGCGGTTGCAGACGCTCGCCTCGATGTCGGATGTCGCCATTCCGTACGAGGCGCTGCGCGACCAGATCAACAGCGCGGTGGACTGCATCGTGCAGCTCGTGCGGCACGCCGACGGCTCGCGGCGGATCAGCGAGATCGCGCTGTTGGACAGCCATGGCCACGACGACTACCGCATCGCGACCGTCTCCCGGTTCGACGCCCAGCCGATGGCCGGGGACCGGGTGGTGCGCGGGCGGTTCTCGTACTTCCCGCTCCCGGAGCGGGTCGCGGAGCGGCTGCGGCTGGCGGGCGAGTCGGTGCCGCCCGCGTTCGGCGTGGCCGCGTTCCCGGCGCAGCTGAGCGTGCGCGGCGCCGTGTACAGCCCGACGGAGCGGAGGTAGCCGGGCATGGACCAACTGGCGGTGGTGACGGTCGGGGCGACGCTGGTGTGCGGCGCGCTGGGCGTCGCGGGCGTGCACACGTACGCCAAGGGCAAGGTGGCCCAGCGGGCGCTGTTCGACCGGCTCTCCGATACGGGGCCGCTGCCGCTGGCCGGCCGGCCGCACCGCTTCGCGCGGGTCGACCGGCGGCTGCGCGCCACCTCGCTCGGGCGGAAGCTGGAGCTGCGGCTGGCCTCGACGGGTCTTGAGATCACCCCCGGTGAGTTCTTCGTCTATACGGCGGCGGCGGCGATCGGGCTGTGGCTGGTGGCGGCGTCGCTGCTCGCGGCGTTCTTCGGGCCGATCGCGGCGGTGGTCGGCGTCTGGTCGGCGTTCGCGTTCCTCAACTGGCAGCGGCAGAAGCGGATCGAGAAGTTCATCAACCAGTTGCCGGAGCTGTCGCGGATCCTGGCCAACGCCACCCAGGCGGGGCTCGCGCTGCGCACCGCGCTGGGCATGGCGGCCGACGAGATGGAGGCCCCGGCCGGGGAGGAGCTGGCCAAGGTCGCCGACAAGCTGGCCGTCGGCCACTCGATCGACGACGCGCTGGGCGAGCTGGCCGAGCGGCTGCCGTCCCGGGAGCTGGTCGTCCTGGTCACCACGCTCGTGCTGTCCAACCGCGCGGGCGGGACGGTCGTCAGCTCGCTGCGCAATCTGACCCAGACGCTGGAGGAGCGGAAGGAGACCCGGCGCGAGGTCCGCACCCAGCTGTCGCAGGTCACGGTCACCGCGTATGTGGTCCCGCTGATGGGGATCGGCACGCTGCTGCTGATGAACCGGATCGCGGACGGGTCGCTGGACCGGATGACCTCGTCCTTCTGGGGACAGGCCGCGGTGGTGGTGGCCTTCGGGCTGTACGGGATCGGCTTCTTCCTGATCCGCCGCATGTCGAAGATCGACGTCTGAGGGGGCGGCGGACATGGCGATCGGTGTGCTGCTGGCGCTGGTGGCGGGGTTGTCGGTGGCGGGTGTCGCGTACGGCGTCGCGCTCTACCGCAGCGAGGCCAAGCTGCCCAGCGACCTGGCGGTGGCGCTGGAGGTCGGGGCGACGCGCACGACGGTGGTCGGCTCGGCCGTCGACCGCCTCGGCATGCGCTACGCCCCGTTCGTGCTGCGGCTGATGGGCGAGAAGCGGGTCGCCAAGGTGCGTCGCCGGATCGATCTGGCGGGCAATCCGGGCGGGTTGACGGTGGACCGCTACGCGGCGCGGCGCGCGGTGTACGGCATCCTCGGCTTCGGCGGCGCGCTGGTGATGCTGATGAAGGGCCAGCTGCTGCTCGCCCTGGTGCTGGTCGCCTTCGGCCTGTCGTGGATCGAGGTGGGCATCTGGGCGGCGGTGCGGGAGCGCCGGGCCGCCATCGAGCGGACGCTGCCCGACTTCCTGGACGTTCTGGCGGTGGTGGTGAGCGCCGGGCTTGGCTTCCGGCAGGCGCTGGACCGGGTCGCGGAGAAGTACGAGGGGCCCTGGGCGGATGAACTTCGTATCACCCTCCGGCAAATGGACATGGGGGTGAGCCGCAGACAGGCGTTCGAGGAATTGCGGAAGCGGAACGACTCGGACCAGGTCGCCCAGTTCGTCACCGCGCTCCAGCAGGGCGAGGAGCTCGGCGCGCCGATTGTCGAGACGCTGATCGCCATTGCGAACGATATGAGGCGTACGGACGCGCAGAACGCCCGGCGCCGCGCGGCCCGCGCGGTGCCCAAGGCGACCATGGTGATCACGACCTTCATGGTGCCCGGCACGATGATCCTGCTCATCGCGGGATTCTTCGTCGGCTCGGGCACGGACTTCGGCTCCATTACGGGGGATTGACCGCACTGACACCGGTGGGAGGAGACCCGCGATGACCGATGTCCCGTACCGCACATCCCTGGCATGGCCCGCGTCCGGCGCCGCGTCCGGCCATGTCTCGCAGCACATCTCGCCCCCGCAGGAGCAGTTGCTCTCGGCCGCCGCGGTCTCGAATCCGTCTCCATTCGACGAAGTTGCTTCGCGATTGCAATCGGATGTGGGACAGTCGTCTCCGGAGAACTCCTCGGGGCCGGGAGGGGGTGAATCGTATGGGCCGCGCCGGCCGGAATGCTGACTCGAACGTCAGCCGGAAGGGGAAGGCGCGGTTCGGACGCCTCGCAATGGGCAGGCAATGGTGCCGTGGGCACTGTTCCCGGGTAGGTGTTTCGGCGTACTTTGCTCGTGTCGCGAGCGACACCACGGGGGTTGAGTCGCCGGACCGGAGCGGTACGGCCACCCATGGAGGGGAACACAATGGGGAAGCGCGTCATGCGGAACGACCGGGGGCAGACCTCGATCGAATACCTGGGCATCATCGCCGTGGTGGTCGCCATCGTCCTGGTGCTGTCGACCACGGACTTCGGCAGCATGATCGCGAACGCCATCTCCGACAAGATCTCCGAGGTCGTCGGCATCTGACCGGCTTCGTGACCGCCCGTCGCTCCCGCCGCCTCGCCGGTGACGCGGGGCAGGCATTCCCGATCTACATCACCGCCGTGGCGGGCCTGCTCTTCCTCGCGCTGGCCCTCTTCGCGGTCGGCCAGGCAGGGGCCACCCGCAACGGCGGACAGACCGCCGCCGACGCGGCGGCGCTCGGCGCGGCCGAGGACTTCCGCGGCCAGCTGCGCAAGGGGCTGCTGGACGCGATCACCAGCGGTGAGGTCCTGGAGGATCTGGCGGACCTGCTCAACGGCCGTGGCTTCGACCCGCCCGGCGACCCGTGCGACCAGGCGCAGTGGTTCGCCGGCGAGAACGGCGCGGATGTCGTCGACGGCGGGTGCGTCCCGGGCTATCTGCCCGTCTCCTTCACCGTCACGGTCAGGACCAGCAAGGCGGTCGGCAAGTCCGTCATCCCGGGTACGGAGACCAAGCACGCGACCGCGCGGGCCAAGGCGGTCGTGGAACCGCGCTGCACGTACCAGGAACCGACCCCGCTGCCCGACCCCACCGGGGACGGCGACAAGGACGAGGACGGCAAAGGCGACGGCAAGGACGACGGGGGCAAGGACGAGAAGTCCGTCATCGATCTGGTCTGCGAGGGCAGGAACATCACCATCGACCCCGAGCATCTGGATCTCTTCCCCGACGCCAAGGACCTGTTCTCCGTGCATCTCGCCGACTGACGACCGATGACTGACGAGCGAACGAAGAGTCAACGAAGAGTAAGGGACAGCGAGCGATGAGCATTCGGCACACGACGAAGGCCCGGAGGGGGGTCGCCGTGGGGGCTCTCGCGGCGGCCCTGGCCCTCGCCGTGGCCGGGTGCGGCAGCGACGACGGCAAGAAGCCGGACGAGGGCGGGGGAAAGACGTCCGCCGCCGCCAAGGACGACCGGTCCGGGGACGACGGCCCGGACAGCGAGCCCGCGGCCGACTCGTCCAAGACCATCGGCGAGATCAAGGGGCCGAACGGGATCGTGGTCACGCTGCACTCCGCGGTCCGGGACAGCGGCGGGTTCGTCACCGTGAACGGGACGGTGACCAACCGCGGGGAGCAGCCCTTCAACGCCGTGGACTGGCGCTCCAAGGAGACCGAGATGAGGTCCCGGTCGTCCGTCTCGGGCGCCTCGCTCGTCGACCAGTCGGGCAAGAAGCGCTATCTGGTGCTGCGGGACACCGACGGGGAGTGCCTGTGTACGACGGGGCTCTCGGGGATCAAGCCGGACGAGAGCCGACCGCTGTTCGCCCAGTTCCCGGCGCCGCCGTCGAGCGTCACCAAGGTCGACTTCCAGATCCCGACCATGCCGTCGGTCAGCATCGAGCTCACGGGCTGAGCGGGCGATGACCACACTCCGCGACCGCCGCGCCCGTACCCGAGCCCGCCGGGGCTCTCTCCTCGCCGCGCTCGCCTCCACCGCGCTCCTGGTCGCCCCGTCCCCCGCGGCCCGCGCCGACAGCGGGCCCGGCGCCCCCGCGGACACCACGCCGCCCGTCAAGATCGACACCGGCGACTCCGATCTGCGGATGCCCGGGAGCGCGAAGCTGGCCCCCGGCCGCGTGCTCGACATCAAGTCGGTCGTCGAGACCGACGACGGGGACGAGCGCCGCGAGGACACGAACGCCAAGGTCAAGTTCGCCCTCCAGGCCGAGGTGCTGTTCGGCAAGGACAGCTCCAAGCTGGGCGGCGAGGCCAGCGCCCGGATCAAGGCCATCGCCCAGGAGATCGAGAAGCAGAACGCGACCAGCGTGCGGGTCTTCGGCTTCACCGACGACCTGGGCTCCGCGCTCCATGGCATCAAGCTGTCCAAGGAGCGGGCCAACGCCGTCCAGCGCGCGCTCTCGGCCGACCTGGACTCCGCCGTCCAGTACGAGATCCGCGGCTACGGCGAGCAGTACCCGATCGCGGACAACTCCACGGAAACGGGTCGCAAGAAAAACCGCCGGGTAGAGGTCAGCTTCGCCCGCGCGGGGGAGTAGGCCCCGGCTCCTGCCCAGGGGGCCGTGGGTGTGCACCCCGGCGCGTATCCCATGATGGATGTGTTTGTCGCATCCGGACCGGGAGTCCCCCCTGAGCACCGCCCTCACCGAGACCATATCCGCCGCCCTGCTGCTGGGCGTGCTCGCCTTCGCCGTCGTACGGCCCCGGGGGTGGCCCGAGGCGGCCGCCGCGGTGCCCGCCGCGGGGCTTGTGGTGGCGGTCGGGGCGGTCTCGCTGCCCGAGGTGTGGCAGGTGACCCGCAGACTGCTGCCGGTCGTCGGCTTTCTGGCCGCGGTGCTGCTGCTGGCCCGGATGTGTGCGGACGAGGGGCTCTTCGAGGCCGCGGGAGACGCGGTGGCCCGGGCCTGCCGGGGCCGTACGGACCGGCTGCTGGCCGGGGTCTTCGCGGTGGCGGCGCTGGTCACCGCGGTGCTCAGCCTGGACGCCACCGTGGTGCTGCTGACCCCTGTGGTGTTCGCCACGGCCACCCGGCTCGGCGCCCGGGCGCGCCCGCATCTGTACGCGTGCGCCCACCTGGCGAACTCCGCGTCGCTGCTGCTTCCGGTGTCGAATCTGACCAACCTGCTGGCGCTGAAGGCCAGCGGGCTGTCGTTCACGCGGTTCGCCGTGCTCATGGCGCCCGCGTGGCTGCTGACCATCGGCCTCGAGTACCTGGTCTTCCGTCGCTACTTCGCCGCCGACCTGGCCGCCGGGGCCGCGCTGCCGCCGCCCGCCCGGCGGCCGGAGGTGCCGGTGTTCGCCCTGACCGTGCTCGTGCTGACCCTGTGCGGCTTTGTCGCCACCTCGCTCGTCGGCGTGGATCCGGCCTGGGCGGCCTGGGCCGGGGCCCTGGTGCTGGCGGTGCGCGCGGTGGCGCGCGGGCGGGAGACGGTGCGGGGCGCGGTGGCCGCCACGGGTCCGCTGTTCTGCCTCTTCGTGCTCGCGCTGGGGGTCGTGGTCCAGGCCGTGCTGGCGGGCGGGCTGGGGACCGGCCTGGCGCGGCTGCTCCCCGGCGGCGCCGGGCTGCCCGCGCTGCTCGCGATCGCCGGGGTCGCGGCCGTCCTGGCCAACCTCGTCAACAACCTCCCCGCCACGCTCGCGCTGCTGCCGATCGCCGCCGCGGGCGGGCCAGGCCCGGTGCTCGCCGTGCTGATCGGGGTCAACCTGGGGCCGAACCTCACCTACGTCGGCTCGCTGGCCACCCTGCTGTGGCGGCGCGAGATCCGCGCCTACGGCGTGGGCGCGGGCCCGAGCCGTACCAGCGGCTCCGGGCTGGGCGACTTCACCCGGCTCGGGCTGCTGACCACACCGGCCACGATCGTGGTCGCGACGGTCGCGCTGTGGGCGATGCTGACGGTCACCGGGGCCTGAAACGGAAACCGCCGCGGCAGGGCGAGGCCCCGCGCGGCGGTCCGGTGTGGTGCTGGGTTCAGGACTCGATCCAGTTGTGCGCCTGGGCCAGCTCGATCACGCGTCTGCGCACCTGCTTGATCTGGTCGGCGGTCAGCGTGCCGCCCACCTCGACCAGCGCCTCGGTCAGCTCCTGCCGGAACTCGGCGACCGACAGCACATCGCACATGGTGTCGTCGCCCGAGTCCGCCGCCGGGCCCGGCGTGTGGATCCGGACGGCGGCCCGCTGCACGACCCGTACTTCGGCCGCCTTGGGGCCCTTGTCCCCGTACTCCGGCACGAACTCCACCTTGCTGCCCGGCTGGAACAGGTGCTTCTCGTCCAGCAGGTCGTTCGCGTGCATGAAGACGTCTTCGCCGCCGTCGTCGGGGGCGATGAAGCCATAGCCGCGAAACTCGTCAAACCGCAGAATTTTGCCCGTGGTCGTCACCGTGCAACCCCTACCCCTGTACCTCTACCTCAAGGACCTCGATCCGCGACCGAGGGTGTCCAACCATGACACCGAGGCCTCAGCGTACAGCTCGGGTCCTGCCCCGGCTATGCGTCCGGGCGCCCGATGGCGACCCGGGTCCCGGCCCGCAGCCCCCAGCGTTCCATCGCGCCGGTCTCGGCCTCCAGCACATGGCGCGCGCGGGGGCGGGGCAGCCCGAACCGGCCGGGGCGCATGGTGCGCACGGCCAGGACGGTCAGCCGGCGGTCGACGTAGGCGACGTCGATGGCGAAGCGCATCCCGAGGGTGTGGACGCTGCTCGCGGGGGTGAGCAGCAGCGCGCCGGCCACCCCGTCCCGGCCGAGCAGCCCGCGGGTGCGGGCCCGGTAGGAGGCCGCGATCTCCAGGGGGATGCCGGCGGCGCGGCTCTCCCCGTCCGGCCCGGCGCCGGGCTCCGGGTCGAGTACGTACAGCGTCCCCGTGCCGTCCCGCCAGTGACCCATCCCCGCCCATCCCTGGTAGCCGATGTCCGGAGCGAGTGTCGCACCCGGCCGCGCTTTCGTAGGCTCGGCCCGTGCCTGTGCCCCCGGTCGTCCTGGTCGTCCTGGCCGCCGCCTACGGCGCGGCGGCCGGGCTGCTCGTGCCCCGTGCCCGGTACCGGCTGGCCGTCGAGCCCGAGGAGCCGTGGCGGGCGGTGTGCCCGCGCGGGCACGCGCTCACCGGGGCGGCCCGGGGCTGGCTGGGGCTCGCCCGCTGCCCGGGCTGTCCGGACGGCGAGCGGGACTACGGCACGGGCAGGCCCTGGGCCGCGGCCCTCACCGCGCTGGTGTGCGGGGTGCTGGCGGCGGCCGTCGGCGCGCGCCCCGAGCTGGCGGTGTGGCTGCTGCTCACGCCGCCGATGGTGCTGCTGGCGGGGGTGGACCTGGCGGTGCACCGGCTGCCGGACGTGCTGACGCTGCCGCTGGCCGCCGGGGCGGCCGCGCTGCTCGGCGTGGCGACGCTGCTGCCGCACAGCGCCGGGTCCTGGCGGCGGGCGCTGCTGGGCGGGGCGGCGCTGAGCGGCGCGTATCTGCTGCTCTTCCTGATCAGCCCGAGCGGGATGGGGTTCGGCGATGTGAAGCTGGCCCTGGGGCTGGGGGTCGCGCTCGGCTGGTACGGCTGGGCGGTGCTGGTCCTGGGCGCGTGCGCGGGGCTGCTGCTGGGCTCGTGCTACGCCGTCGCGCTGCTCGCGACGCGCCGGGCGACCCGCGGAACCGGGATGGCGTTCGGCCCCTTCATGATCCTCGGGGCCTGTGCGGGGCTGGTGCTCGGGGGGCTCGCGGCCTGACGGCGGCGGCGCATTCCCGGCGGCTTTCCCGGCGACATTCATTGTCACCCTCGCCGATGCCTGGACTATCCCTCACAAAGCGTTATGGTGGAAGCCCCCCCTCGGGCCGGTCCGTATCCCCCCCACGGACCGGCCCGCTTCTTTCTCGGGCGATTCCGGGGCGTACCGGCCATGATCTGGGACGGAGCGCTCATCGCAACACTACGGAGCGTGATGTATTGGGGGGTGGGCAGGCGCTCGCGGGGGCGCACCCGGTTCGCCAGCGCCCCCCGCCCGCAGTAGGGTGTCGGCCCTGGGCGGACCGCCAATCGCAAGTCATGCAAGGCACTGAGGGGCTGGAAGACGTGAAGTTGCGCGACCTGGTGTACGGGCTCTACGCACGCCGGGTGGAAGGCCGCCTCGACCACGCCCAGGTGCCCAAGCACATCGGTGTCATCCTCGACGGCAACCGCCGCTGGGCCCGCGCCGCCGGGGGGACGATCGAGCAGGGGCACAAGGCGGGCGCGAGCAAGATCCAGGAGCTGCTCGGCTGGTGCAGTGAGACGGACGTCGAGGTCGTCACGCTCTGGCTGCTGTCCACCGACAATCTGGACCGCCCCGAGGAGCAGCTGGTCCCGCTGCTGAGCATCATCGAGGGCGCGGTGCGCGATCTGGCCTCCGACGGCCGCTGGCGGGTGCACCACGTCGGAAACCGCGATCTGCTGCCCGCCCACACCCAGACGGTCCTCAAGGAGGCCGAGCGGGACACCGAGCACATCGACGGGATACTCGTCAATGTCGCCGTCGGCTACGGCGGCCGGCAGGAGATTGCCGACGCGGTGCGTTCGCTGCTGCACGACCACGCGAGCAAGGGCACCACCTTCGACGAGCTCGCGGAGATCGTGGACATCGACCTGATCTCCGAGCACCTGTACACGCGCGGCCAGCCCGATCCGGACCTCGTCATCCGCACCAGCGGCGAGCAGCGGCTGTCGGGGTTCATGCTCTGGCAGAGCGCCCATTCGGAGTACTACTTCTGCGAGGTCTTCTGGCCGGCCTTCCGCAAGGTCGACTTCCTCCGCGCGCTGCGTGACTACGCCGCGCGGCACCGGCGGTACGGCGGCTAGTCCCGTACCCGGTACGGCAGTCGGGGCCGGGCGCCTCATCCATCCGTACGGTTTCCGTTACGACCTCACCTCGCCCCGCAACGGGCGGGTTTCACAACGTTCATGCGCACGCAGTCATATGCCATTGCATGGCTGCGCACGTTCGAGGGAATATCCCTTCCAGGTCGACGCCCTGCCCCAACTGTCCTAGGGGTGTCGAACTGCCAGCGGACGGCATTGGCCCGTTCGCCCGGGAGGCCCTTTGCACACGGACGACTGTGCGGATCGTGCGTATGACGCGGAGGGCCGGCGCTCGGCCCTTCGCGTGGGGTCTGAGCCCGGTCCGTCCCCCCGCCTGCGGCCGGGGGACCCGTTCCCGCGACGCCGTCGCACCCCAACCTCTCCCGAGGGGGTTCGTCCACCCGTGGTGACCAGCAAAAAACGCCGCGAGCAAGACCGGCGCACCTATGTTCTCGACACCAGCGTCCTGCTCGCCGACCCGAACGCCATGGCCCGCTTCGACGAGCACGAGGTCGTGCTGCCGGTCGTCGTGGTCACCGAGCTGGAGTCCAAGAGGCACCACCCGGAACTGGGTTACTTCGCCCGGCAGGCGCTGCGCCTGCTGGACGATTACCGGATCCGGTTCGGCCGTCTGGACGCCCCGATCCCGATCGGCGATCTGGGCGGCACTCTGCGCGTCGAGCTCAACCACTCCGACCCGGGCATCCTGCCCGCCGCCTTCCTGACCCATGGCGGCCGGGTGGGCGACAACGACTCGCGGATACTCGCGGTCGCCAGGAACCTCCAGGCCGAGGGGTACGACGTCACGGTCGTCTCGAAGGATCTCCCGCTCCGTATCAAGGCCTCCTCGGTGGGGCTGCTCGCGGAGGAGTACCGCGCCGAGTTGGCGATAACCGACTCCGGCTGGACCGGGATGGCCGAGCTGAGCGTCACCGCCGAGCAGGTGGACGACCTCTTCGCGGCCGAGACCGCGCATGTCCCCGAGGCGGCGGAGCTGCCGGTGCACACCGGTCTTGTGCTCCAGTCGGAGCGCGGCAAGGCGCTGGGCCGGGTCACGCCGGACGGCCAGGTGCGACTGGTGCGCGGCGACCGCGAGGCGTTCGGGATCCACGGGCGGAGCGCGGAGCAGCGCATCGCGCTGGATCTGCTGCTCGACCCGGACATCGGGATCGTCTCGATGGGCGGCCGGGCCGGCACGGGCAAGTCGGCGCTGGCGCTGTGCGCCGGTCTCGAGGCGGTGCTGGAGCGCCAACAGCACCGGAAGGTGATGATCTTCCGGCCGCTGTACGCGGTGGGCGGGCAGGAGTTGGGCTATCTGCCGGGCACCGAGGCGGAGAAGATGAGCCCGTGGGCCCAGGCGGTGTTCGACACGCTGTCGGCGGTGACCACCTCGGATGTGATCGAGGAGGTCGTGGGCCGCGGGATGCTGGAGGTGCTGCCGCTCACCCACATCCGGGGCCGCTCGCTCCATGACGCCTTTGTGATCGTGGACGAGGCGCAGTCGCTCGAACGGAACGTCCTGCTGACCGTTCTGTCCCGTATCGGCGCCAACTCCCGGGTGGTACTCACCCATGACGTGGCACAGCGGGACAATCTGCGCGTCGGGCGTTATGACGGCGTGGTCGCGGTGGTCGAGAAGCTCAAGGGACACCCGCTGTTCGCCCATGTCACCCTCACCCGCTCCGAGCGGTCGCCGATCGCGGCCCTGGTGACCGAAATGCTCGAAGACGGCCATATCTGAGGCAGTTGAGGGGGGTAAGTGACCCCGCGTGACCCAGGCGCCGCGCGGCTGAGCCCAAAGAGCTTAGTCGCGCGGCGTCTTGGTGCGCTCGGATTTCCGAAAATCCTAGGGTGTAAACGGGGTGTGAGCTTTCACACTCAACGGGGAATTGCCTCCGGGCGTCCGCTTCCGGCAGTGTGTGGGTCCTGTCAGGCCCCGCATACGGCACACCAGTACCCCCAGCGGTACGGAACCACGGCAGTACCAGAACTAAACAGCGTCGCCGTATGCCGCCCGAGCACCTTGCGGCCCTCCCGAGGGAGGGTCCACCGGGCCCGTGCCTCCCGTGACCAGCCGTGCCCATGAGTAACAGGGGGACGGAACAAGGGGAAGCCAGCGCCAGGGGCACGATTGCGTCCGCGAGGTCACCTAAGCGGGCGATGCTGGAAGGAAACCGTGTGAGCCGGATTTCGGTCCGGGGATTCGCAGTGGCCTCCGCCACCGCGGTCACCACTGTGGGCGCTGTCGTCGGTGTCGCCGCGGGCGGAGAGCAGGGCTCTTCCGACCCGATGGAGGCGGCCGCCGCCGACTCGACGCTCCTCGCGGACATACCCGCCGGCCAGCAGGCCGTGGCGCAGACCGCATCCCTGTCGCAGCAGGCGGACGTCCAGTCCACCGCGGCGGACGCGGAGGCGAAGAAGTCCGCGGAGGAGGCCGCTCGCAAGCAGGCCGCCAAGGACGCCAAGGCCAAGAAGGTTCAGGCGGAGAAGGAAGCCGCCGAGGTCAAGCTCGCCAAGGAGCGCGAGGAGGCCGCCAAGAAGAAGCTCGAGGCGAGCCGTTCGGCCGCGCGCGACGCGAGCAGCTTCACCCAGCAGGCTTCGTACACCGTCGCGCAGGTCCAGGCCATTGCGCGGCAGATGGTCCCCGCGGACCAGTTCCAGTGCTTCAGCAACATCGTGAACCACGAGAGCACCTGGAACTACCGGGCCGAGAACCCCTCCTCGGGCGCGTACGGTCTGGTGCAGGCGCTGCCGGGCACCAAGATGGCCTCGGCGGGCGCCGACTGGCGGACCAACCCGGCCACCCAGATCAAGTGGGGTCTGGGCTACATGAACGACCGCTACGGCAGCCCCTGCGGCGCCTGGTCGTTCTGGCAGGCCAACAACTACTACTGATACCTCCCGGCCCGATCGGTCGCCCCAGGTGTTCAGCTTCGGGAAACCCCCGACCGCAACCGGTCGGGGGTTTCCCGCGTCCTGAGCCTGTAACGTCTTCCCGGAGACCGCGGGGGAACTGGGGGTAGGGGAAGCGAAATGTCCGCATTGCCACACTGGGTCGGCAGAATGGGCGCCGGTCTGACACGGCTGGCCGAGCGGCTGGAGCACCAGGCCAAAGCCGCCGATCCCGCCGATCCCGCCGACCGGGGCGACACATACACCGACGACGGCAGGGATCGCGGCGAGGGCCGCGCAGTCGCCGAGGGCGCCGAGAGCCCTGCCCCGGAGCGCACCGCCGCGGAGCGTCCTGCCCCGGAGCGCCCAGCCCTGGAGGGTTCGGTCCTGGAGGGCCCCGCCCCGGAAGGCCCCGGTCGCGAGGATTCCGGCCGTGAGGATTCCGGTCGCGAGGATTCCGGCCGTGAGAGCGAGCTCCCGGTCCGGCAGGAGCCGGCCAGCGTGCCCGCCCCGCCCGCCTACGCCCCCGCCATCTCCGCCAAGCCCGACCCCGTCGCCGCCGTCCCCTGGGGCGTCCGGGTCGCCGCCGAGGTCGGCTGGCGGCTGCTGGTCCTCGCCGGGACCGTCTATGTGCTGATGACCGTCATCAGCGCCGTCGAGCTGGTGGTGCTCTCCTTCACCGTCGCCCTGCTGATCACCGCGATGCTGGAGCCGACCGTCACCCGGCTGCGGAACCGGGGCGTCCCCCGTGGCCTGGCCACGGCCATCACCTTTATCTCCGGCTTTGTGATCATGGGCCTGGTCATCTGGTTCGTGGTCTGGCAGGTCATGGAGAACGTCGACGACCTGTCCAGCAAGGTCCAGGCGGGTATCGACGATCTGCGGCGCTGGCTGCTCAACAGCCCCTTCCATGTGACCGAGAAGCAGATCAACCAGATCGCCAACAACCTGCGCGACGCGATCGGCGCCAACACCGACGAGATCACCTCGGCCGGTCTGGAGGGCGTCACGGTCATCGTGGAGGTGATGACCGGCATCCTGCTGGCGATGTTCAGCACGCTGTTCCTGCTGTACGACGGGCCGAAGATCTGGTCCTGGTTCCTCAAGCTCGTCCCGGCCCCGGCCCGTGACGGTGTGGCGGGCGCGGGCCCGCGCGCCTGGACCACGCTCACCGCCTATGTGCGCGGCACGGTGATAGTGGCGCTGATCGATGCCATCGCCATCGGCGTCGGCATCTTCTTCCTCGATGTCCCGATGGCCGTCCCGCTCGCCGTCTTCATCTTCCTCTTCGCCTTCATCCCGCTCGTGGGCGCCGTGGTCTCCGGCGCGCTGGCGGTCGTGGTCGCGCTGGTGACGGAGGGCGTGTGGACGGCGGCGATGGTGCTCGTGGTGGTGCTGGCCGTGCAGCAGATCGAGGGCCATATCCTCCAGCCCTTCATCCTGGGTCGGGCGGTGCGGGTGCACCCGCTGGCCGTGGTGCTCTCGGTCGCGGCCGGCTCGCTGATCGGCGGGATCGGCGGCGCGGTGGTGGCCGTACCGCTGGTGGCGGTCGCCAACACGGTGGTCGGCTATCTGCGTTCGTACTCCAAGGAGGCGGCGCTGCGCACGACCCCGGGGCCGCACGGCTCCACCGCCGCGGAGATCGCGCCGACCCGGCGTGACGAGGGTGCCTGAGCCGCCGCCCGAGGGCCCGTAGGGCCCGGGGCGCGCGGGCGGTGGCTCACAACGCGCCCGCTACGGACGGCGGTACAGGGTGCGGCGGGAGGCGGTGAAGCGGCGCAGCACCTCCGGCAGTGGATCGGTGCCGATGCCGGGCGCGGTGGGCACCCGCATGTGCCCGTCCACCAGAGTGAACGGCTCGGTGATGTCCTCGGCGAAGTAGCGGCTCGACGCCGAGGTGTCGCCCGGCAGCGTGAAGCCGGGCAACGCGGCCAGCGCCAGGTTCGGCGCCCGCCCGACCCCGGTCTCCAGCATCCCGCCGCACCACACCGGGACGCCGTGTGCCATGGCGACGTCGTGGATGCGCCGGGCCTCCAGATAGCCGCCGACACGGGCCGGCTTGACGTTGATCACCCGGCAGGCGCCGAGGGCGATCGCGGTGGCGGCGGCCCGGGCCGAGGTGATCGACTCGTCCAGGCATACGGGCGTCCGCAGCCGCTCCGCGAGCCGGGCGTGCCCGTACATGTCGTCCTCGTCGAGCGGCTGTTCGATGAGGAGCAGGCCGAACTCGTCCAGCATCCGCAGGTGTTCGGCGTCGGCGAGGGTGTACGCGGTGTTGGCGTCGACCTGGAGCGGCAGGTCGTCGCCGAAGTGCTCACGGACCGCCCGGACGGGCTCGATGTCCCAGCCCGGCTCGATCTTCAGCTTGATCCGCAGATAGCCCTCGGCGAGGTACGCCCCGACCTCGTCGAGGAGCCGTGGCACCGATCCGCTGATGCCGACCGACACCCCTGCGGGCACCCGGTCCCGGACCGAGCCGAGCAGGGTGGCGATCGGCATCCCGTGGGTGCGCAACTCGGCGTCGAGCAGGGCGGTCTCCAGGGTGGCCTTGGCGAGCAGATGCCCCTTGACCCCGGCCATCGCCGGGGCCAGGGCGGCGCTGGAGACCTCGGGCAGCGCGGTGACCCGGGGCACCAGATGCTCGGCGAGCACGATCTCCGCCCCGGCGACGAACTCCGAGCAGTACAGCGGCTCGGGGTCGGCCGCGAACTCCGACCAGCCCTCGGCGCCGTCCGTCGTGACATGCAGCAGGAAGGTGTCCTTGCTGGTCATCGTCCCGAAGGAGGTCCGGAACGGCGTCACCAGGGGAATCTGGACATGCAGCAGCTCGATGTGCTCGATCTTCACGCGGTCGCCTCCGGGGTGAGCAGGTACCAGCCGTCGCGGGTCATGGCGGTGGCCACGAAGCCCTCGGCGAACGCCTCGGTGAACACCTCGCGGACAGCGTGCCGCCAGCGCAGCGCCGCCGTGGCGTCGGTGGCGCGCAACGCGACCACATCGGCCGGCACCCGGCACCAGATCCGGTCGCCGTCGCGGACGGCCAGCGGGCCGCCGTCGGGGGCCATGCGGGTCACGGGCGCGGCCTGCCGTGAAGCGGTCGCCTCTCCGTCCCGGCTCCCGGTGCCGTGCGCGCCGCCGTCGAGCAGATCCCAGCGGGCGGTCAGCCGGTCGCTCTCGTCGCCGTCGTTGAGCCCGTCGCGCATCGGCCCGTAGAAGTCGATCAGGTACTCGACGCCGACCGCGCCCAGCTTGACCAGGTTGAACCGGGCGTTGCGACCGACCAGCGGATCGAAGGTCCACACCATGGCCCTCGCCCCGTGCCGCAGCGCCCAGCCCCGCTGGGCCTGCTTGAGCGCGAAGCCCACCCCCCGGTCGGAGTGGCGTGCGGCGGCGACCAGCGAGTAGACGGCCCCCGTCCCGGGCGGCGAGAACACGGCGGCGGTCGCCCCGACCAGTTGCGGGCCGTTGTACGCGCCGAGCACTTCGCCGCCCGCGTGGCACAGGCTGCTCAGCAACTCGGCGGGGTACGGCGGGTTGGTGCGGGGGGTGCGCCATACGTCGGCGAAGAAGTCGGCGACGGCCGCGATTCCGGCGACGTCCTCGACGGGCCGGATGGTGACACCGCCCGGCGGGGCGGCCGGGCCGGCCGGGACCGGGGCGGTCGCTGTCGTCGCCGTGACGGTCTCCGGTGAGGGCTGGAATCTGGTTTCACGCTTCACCGGTCCGATTTTCGGGCGCCGCGCGCCCCAGGGGACTGGACGCACAGGCAAGAGGCCCCGGCGATCGTTGTACGATCGGCCAAAGCGCGCCGGTGGTCCGGTGTGGTGCGGTGAGCGGCGGACCGCCGCCCAGCGGACGCCCGGCGGACAAGCCGGCCGGTCTCAGCCACGGGACGGGAGCCGATAACGACGTGGACCAGCGCACAAGCCAGAGCGGCACCCGCGAGATCCGGGCCTGTAGCCTCGCCCAGCTCCTCGACGTGCTCGGCCAGTCCGTGCTGCGGCTGCTCACCGCCCCGGCCGGCCTCTCCGCCCCCGTGACCGAGGCACTCGTGCACGACGTCCACACACCCCTGCCGCGCACGCCGGACGGCCTGCTGCTCGCGGTCGGCGTCCGGCCCGCCGAGCCCGAGGCGCACGAGCTGGTCCGGGCCGCGGGCGCGGCCGGGCTCACCGCGCTGGTCGTCAAGGAGCACGGCGGGACCGCCGCCGCCCTCGCCGACGCGGCCGAAGCCCATGGCGTCGCCCTGCTGGCCGTGGACGAGGATGTGTCCTGGCACCATCTGCACCTGCTGATCGCGTCGACGCTCAACGCCCCGCGCACCGTCGCCGGCACCGCGGGCGGGGCCGCGCTCGGCGATCTCTTCTCGCTGGCCAACGCCCTGGCCGCCGCCATCGGCGGGGCGACGGCCATCGAGGACCCGCGGCAGCGCATCTTCGCCTACTCCACCCTGCCGGACCAGCCCGTGGACGAGGACCGGCGGCAGGGCATCCTCGGCCTCCAGGTGCCGGACGGCCCGGAGAACAGCGCCCAGTACCGGATGCTCTACCGCGGCCCGGGAATCTGCCGGCTGCCGGCGGTCGGCGACGGACTGCCGCGGCTCGCGGTGGCCGTCCGGGCGGGCGGCGAGACCCTCGGCTCGATCTGGGTCGTGGACACCGGCACGCTCGCGAAGGACGCCGAGGAGGTGCTCGCCCAGGGCGCGTCCATGGCGGCGCTGCACCTGCTCCAGGCCCGGGCGGCCGAGGAGCTGGTCCGGCGTCAACACGGCGACCTGCTGCGCCGGGTGCTCGACGGCGGGGCGAGCGCCGCGCTGGTGGCGCCCCAGCTCGGGCTGCGGGAGGACGACCCGGTCCGGGTGGTCGCCTTCGCACTCGCCGGGGACCTCTCCGTGCCGTCGGGGGAGCAGGCCGCGCTGCGGCTGGTCGAACTGGTCAGGCTCCAGTGCGAGGCCCGGTACGGACAGCATGCCTGCGTCCTGGTCGGCGGCATCGTCTACGCGCTGCTGCCCGTCCCCGACGAGCGGAGCGAGGCACGTCAGCGCGGCCTCGCCGCCGACATCGCCCGGCAGGCCGGCCACGCCCTGCGGGTGCCGGTGGTCGCCGGGCTCGGCGGCGTGGTGCGCGGACTGGCGGAAGCCACCGCCTCACGCGTCGACGCCGACCTGGTGCTGCGCATCCTCACCGGCGGCGGCCGGCCGGACGGACCGGTCGCCGCCACGGTGGCCGAGCTCCGGTCCAAGGTGACCCTGCTGCGCCTCGGCGAGCTGCTGGCGGACCGGCCGCAGCTGGCCGAGGGGCCGTGGCGCCGGGTGCTCGCGTACGACGCCGAGCACGGCACCGAGTACGCCCGGACCTATCTGGCCTATCTGGACGCCGGATGCGACATGGCCCGGGCGGCCCGGCTGCTCGCCGTCCACCCCAACACCTGCCGCTACCGGCTGCGGCAGGCACAGGCGCAGCTCGGCATCGACGTGGAGGATCCCGACGAGCGGCTCGTGCTGTGGCTGCATCTGCGCACCCTGGCCCGGACCGCGCCGTGATCGGTCAGAAGCCCATGAGCCCCGTCATGCCGTGAGCCAGGCGCGCAGCCGCTCCTCGCAGCGGGTCAGCTGGTCCAGGGGGACGTACTCGCCCGGGGTGTGCGCCAGGCCGGGGTCGCCGGGGCCGTAGTTCAGCGCGGGGATGCCGAGTTCGGCGAAGCGCGCCACGTCCGTCCAGCCGAGCTTCGGGCGGGGCTCGCACCCCAGGGCGGCGACCAGCGCGACGACGGCGGGCTGCCGCAGTCCGGGCGGGGCGGCCGGGGCGAGGTCGGTCACCCGCACCTCGAACTCGGGGAACAGCCCGGTTACGTAGGCGACGGCCTCCTGGGGGGAGCGGTGCGGCGCGAATCGGTAGTTGACGGTCACCACGCAGCTGTCCGGCACCACGTTGTCGGCGACCCCGGCCCGCACGCCTACCGCGCTGAGCCCCTCGCGGTAGGTCAGCCCGTCGACCTCCACCTCGGCGCCGATATGGTCCTCCAGCCGCTGGAGGATCGCGGCGGCACGGTGCGCGGCGTTGCGGCCCAGCCACGCGCGGGCGGTGTGAGCGCGTCTGCCGGTCGCCACGACCTCGGCCGTCAGCGTGCCCTGGCAGCCCGCCTCCACCCCCGCGTCGGAGGGCTCCAGGAGGACGGCGAGGTCAGCGGCGAGCAGGTCGGGCCGGTGTGCGGCGATGCGGGTGAGCCCGTTGCGGTCACTGGAGACCTCCTCGCACTCATAGAAGACATAGGTCACGTCGTGCGCGGGCGAGGGGAGCGCCGCGGCCGTGCGCAGCGCCACCGCGACGCCGCCCTTCATGTCGCAGGCGCCCAGGCCCAGCAGCCGCCCGTCCTCGATGCGCGACGGGAGGTTGTCCGCGGCCGGGACGGTGTCCAGGTGCCCGGCGAGGACGACGCGGGTGGGGCGGCCGGCGTGGGTGCGGGCGACCACGGAGTGGCCGACGCGGCTGACGTCCAGGTGGGGAAGCCGGGCCAGGGCCGCCTCGACCGCGTCGGCCAGCGCCGCCTCGTGGCCGCTTTCCGAGGGTGTGTCCACGAGCTGCCGGGTGAGGGACACGACGTCGGACGTCAGGTCGAGGGCTGCCATGGTGAGAACTCCTTCCGCGCGGGTGCTGGCCCCAGGGTTACCCCGGCCCGTGACGGTCGCGCATTGGAGGATCGGCTAATGCCCGGGCCCGCTCTAGGCCGGACGGCCAACGACTGCGGATCGCGGACCCTTCAGGATGCTGACACGGCCAATGATTCACCTGCCCGCACACAGGGGTTCGAGTAGCCGGTCATACCCGCTCACATACTTGAGGCCCCATGCGAAGACGACATCGACCCCGTTTTCCCCTACCTGCCGCGGCCGCCGGGTGCCTTGCCGTGGCATTGCTCGCTTCCGGGTGTTCCGGTGGCGTCACCGGCCAGGCGCCCGCTTCGGCCGATCTGTCGGGCATCTCGGAAGACGCCCGGCTGCACGCGCTGCTTCCCGAGCCGATCCGGAATTCCGGGCGGGTCGTCGTCGGTACGAACGCGCCCTACCCTCCGTTCGAGAGTTTCCGCTCCGAGAGCGACCAGGAATTCGTCGGGCTGGACATCGATCTCGGCAAGGCCGTCGGCAAGGTGCTCGGAGTCGAATTCGAATTCCGGCAGCAGCCGTTCGACGGGCTGGTCCCCGGCGTCCAGGCGGGCAAGTACGACCTGGTCATGGCCGGGATGGTGGATACCCCGGACCGCCAGAAGGTCATCGACTTCGTCGACTACGGCGTCCTGGTCCCCGCCCTGGTGGTGAACAAGAAGAAGCCCATGGGATTCCGGGACACGATGAGCCTGTGCGGGCACAAGGTCGGTGGCCAGACCGGCACCACCACCGTCGATGACATCGCCAAGGACACGCGTGCGTGCGCGGCGGCGGGAAAGCCGGGGATCGAACTCCAGACGTATCCCGTCTTCTCGCAATCGCTGCTCGCGCTGAGCAGCGGCAAGGTGGACGCGGTCATCAGCAATTCCGCACTGAGCGGATACACCGTCGAACGGCAGGGCGCGGACGGGCCGCTGGAGATCGAGAAGCAATTCGACTTCGGAGCCAAGCGGGACATCCTCGGAATCGGCGTCTCCAAGAAGCGCGCGGGACTGGCCGAGGCCGTCCAGGCCGCCCTGCGACGGCTGAAGGCCGACGGCTCGTACCGCCGGATCCTGGGGCACTACGGCATGGCCGACTACGGCCTGAACGACTACGCGATCAACGGAGCGAGCAAGAGGAGACAGCGGTGAGCACCGTCCCCGAGTTGAGGACCGACGACCCCGCGTCCTCCCGAGTGCCGGGCCCGGCGCCCGTGATCAAGCCGCTACGGCACCCCGTCCGGACCGTCTGCGGCGTGCTGGCGCTGCTGTGCCTGGCCGGTGTCGTCTGGTCGGTCGCCAAGAACCCCAACCTGGAGTGGCACACCGTCGGCCAGTATCTGTTCCATGAGCGCACGCTCTCCGGCCTCGGCGTCACCCTCTATCTGACCGTCGTCTGCATGGTGATCGCCGTCGTCGGCGGCACCGTACTGGCGATCATGAAGCTGTCGGACAGCTTTCTGCTCCGTACGATCGCCGACGGCTACATCTGGCTGTTCCGTGGCGTGCCGCTGGTCGTCCAGCTGATCTTCTGGGGCTTCCTCGGCGCCTTCTACCAGCGCCTGACCATCGGCATCCCCTTCACCGACGTGGTCTTCTACAGCGTGGAGACCAACACGCTCGTCACCGCCACCGTCGCGGCGGTGCTCGCGCTCGGCCTCAACGCGGTCGCCTACGCCGCGGAGATCGTCCGTGGCGGCATCGCCGCCGTGGACGCCGGGCAGCGGGAGGCCGCGTACGCGCTCGGCCTGACCCCGGCACAGACCATGCGCCGGATCGTGCTGCCCCAGGCGATGCGGGTGATCGTCCCGCCGATGGGCAACGAGGTCATCACCATGCTCAAGATGACCGCCCTGGTCTCGATCATCGCGGGCAACGACCTGATGACCAACCTCCAGAGCATCTACTCGATGAACTTCAAGGTCATCCCGCTGCTCGTGGTCGCCTGCATCTGGTATCTCGCGCTGACCACGGCGCTCACCTTCGGGCAGCGCTATCTCGAGCGGCGCTTCGGCCGCGGCACCACGGCATCGCGCGGCGGCTTCGGGCCCCGCGCCGCCCGCACCACCGGAGGTGAGCAGGCATGAGCACTCCCATGCTGGTCGCGGAGGGCGTCCGCAAGAGCTTCGGGGACAGTGAGATCCTCCGCGGCATCGACCTGACCGTAGGGCGCGGCGAGGTCCTGTGCCTCCTGGGGCCGAGCGGTTCGGGCAAGAGCACCTTTCTGCGCTGCGTCAACCACCTGGAGCGCCTCGACGGCGGCCTGCTGTCCGTCGACGGCGAACTGGTCGGCTACCGCCGGGACGGGGACGTGCTGCACGAACTGCGGCCGCGTGAGGTCGCCTCCCGGCGCGCCCACATCGGCATGGTCTTCCAGCGCTTCCATCTGTTCCCGCACATGACCGCGCTGGAGAACGTCATCGAGGCGCCGTGCCGGGTGCGGAAGCAGAGCAAGCAGGCCGCCGTCGCCCGCGCCCGGGAACTGCTGGAGCGGGTCGGCCTGGCCGACAAGGCCGACTCCTACCCGTCCCAGCTCTCCGGCGGTCAGCAGCAACGCGTCGCCATCGCCCGCTCGCTGGCGATGGAGCCCAAACTGATGCTCTTCGACGAGCCCACCTCGGCGCTCGACCCCGAACTGGTCGGCGAGGTGCTGACCGTGATGCGGGACCTGGCAGCGTCCGGCATGACGATGGTGGTGGTGACCCACGAGATCGGCTTCGCCCGGGAGGTCGCCGACCAGGTGGTCTTCATGGACGGCGGGGTGGTCGTCGAGTCCGGTCCGCCGGACGAGGTGCTGACGCGTCCCCGGCACGAGCGCACCAAGTCGTTCCTCGGAAAGGTGATCTGAGTTGCCCGCCACTTCCCCTCCGCCCGCGGCCTCCGGAGCGTCCGCCACTCCCCGCGGCGGCGCTCTCCTGATCACCGGTGCGACGGTGCTGGACGGCACGGGGGCGGCGCCCCGACCGGCCGATGTCACGGTCGCCGCCGGCCGGATCGCCGCCGTCGCGCCGCCGGGCACCCTCGCCCCCGGGGACGGCTACGACATCCTCGACGCCACCGGCCTCGCGCTGGCGCCCGGTTTCATCGACCCGCACTCGCACGCCGACGGGTCGCCGCTGGAGAGCGAGGACGACACCAGCAAGATCCTCCAGGGCATCACCACCGAGATCGTCGGCAACTGCGGCCAGAGCCCGGACCCGGGCCCGTACGGCGGCTTCGGTGCCCTCTTCGAACGGCTGGACGCGGCCGGTTACGTCACCCACTACTGCCCGCTGGTCGGCCACGGCGCACTGCACGAGGCGGCCATGGGCGGCCGGCCCGGCCCGCCGGACCGCGCCGACGCCCGCCGGATGGGCGCGCTGCTCGACGAGGCGGTCGAGGCCGGGGTCTTCGGGATGTCCAGCGGGCTGATCTACCCGCCGGGCCTCTACACCGAGCCGGACGACCTGGTCGACCTGGCCGGCCGGCTGCCCGAGGGCCGTATCTACGCCACCCACATGCGTGACGAGGGGCGCCACCTGGGGCGCAGCGTCGAAGAGGCGGTCGCGCTCGGCGCCCGCACCGGCCGCCGCGTGCAGGTCTCGCACCTCAAGGCGGCCGGCGTGCCGTTCTGGGGAGGCGTGGACGACGCGCTCGCCCGACTGGACCGGGCCCGCGTCGAAGGCGTGGACGTCAACCAGGACGTCTACCCCTACGACGCCAGCTCGACGACGCTGCACGCCGTCCTGCCGCCCTGGTTCCAGGAGGGCGACGACGCCCTGCTGCGTCAGCGGCTGGCGGACCCGCGGCAGATCGAGCGCGCCCGGGCGGAGGTGGAGGACCCCACCGACCACGGCTGGGAGAACATCGTGGCGGGGGACGGCTACGACCGGATCATGGTCTCCTCGACCCGCAGCCACACCCATGAGGGCGCCACACTCGCCCAGCTCGCCGAGCAGCTGGACATGGCGCCGTTCGACGTGATCGTGCATCTGCTGCGTACCGAGGACCTTCAGGTGCACATGGTCGACTTCTCCATGGACGAGCGGGACGTGGAGACGGTGCTGCGCGCCCCGCGTACCAGCGTGTGCACCGACGGGCTGCCCATCGATCTGGGCGGCAAGCCGCATCCCAGGCTGTACGGAAGCTTCCCCCGGGTGCTGGGCCGGTATGTGCGTGAGCGCGGCGTGCTGGACCTGGCGACGGCCGTCCACAAGATGACCGGGCTGACCGCCGAGGTCTTCGGGGTGCCCGAGCGCGGGCGGATCGCTCCGGGCCTGGTCGCCGACCTGGTGGCGTTCGACCCCGCCACGGTCGGCGACACCGCGACCTATCAGGAGCCCCGGCGCGTCCCGGCCGGCATCCGCTGGGTCATGCAGTCGGGCCATGTCGTCGTCCGCGACGGCCGCTGGCTCGGCACCCGCCGGGGCGCCCGGCTCACCCCGGCCTGACCCGCACGCCCGCGAGGGGCGGCCCCACCAGCCGGTGGGACCGCCCCTCGCGCGGGTTTTCCGTCAGCCGTTCGCGGCCAGCGTCGCCTCGGCGTCCAGCGTGGTGCCGACCGCCTGCACCACGGCGGCGATCTTGAAGGCTTCCTGGACCGTCTCACGGTCCACGCCCGCCTTGCGGAGCACCTGCTCATGCGAGTCCAGGCACTGGCCGCAGCCGTTGATCGCGGAGACCGCGAGCGACCAGAGCTCGAAGTCGGTCTTCTCCACGCCCGGGTTGCCGATGACGTTCATCCGCAGACCCGCGCGCAGGGTGCCGTACTCCGGGTCCGACAGCAGGTGCCGGGTCCGGTAGAAGACGTTGTTCATCGCCATGATGGCGGCGGCCGACTTGGCGGCGGTGTAGGCCTCGGGCGTCAGCTTGGCCTTGGCCTCCGGCTCGAGCTCCGCCAGCACGCGCGGCGAGCGCGAGGCGATCGCGCAGGCCAGCACGGTGCCCCACAGCTGTTGCTGCGGAAGGTCGGAATTGCCGATGACCGAGCCCAGGTTGAGCTTGAGGTCCTTCGCGTAGTCCGGCAGGGCGGACTTCAGGTCGTCGAGTGCCATGGTCGGGTCAGCTCACTCGCCCGAGAGGAGCTTGACCGGGTCGAGGGTGTCCTCGCCCTTGCTCCAGTTGCAGGGGCACAGCTCGTCGGTCTGGAGGGCGTCGAGGACCCGCAGGACCTCCTTGGGGTTACGGCCCACGGAACCGGCGGTCACCATGGTGAACTGGATCTCGTTGTTCGGGTCGACGATGAAGACCGCGCGCTGCGCGAAGCCGTCCTCGCCCTCGACGCCGCAGTCCCGCATCAGCTCGTGCTTGGAGTCGGCCAGCATCGGGAAGGGCAGGTCACGCAGGTCGGCGTGGTCCTTGCGCCAGGCGTGGTGGACGAACTCGGAGTCGCCGGAGACACCGAGGATCTGCGCGTCACGGTCGGCGAACTCGTCGTTCAGCTTGCCGAACGCGGCGATCTCGGTCGGGCACACGAAGGTGAAGTCCTTCGGCCAGAAGAAGACAACTCGCCAACCCTCGTAGGACTTGTGGTTGATCTGCTCGAACTCCTTGCCGCTCTCCAGCGACACGCAGGCGGTCAGGTCATACGTGGGGAACTTGTCACCGACAGTGAGCACGTGCTCTCCTTGCAACTTTCAGCGGAGAAAACCCTTATAGGGCGGTTTCCTCGGGGTTGGACGGAACCACCCTGTCACACGAGGCATTGATCAGTGAAATAGCTAGACTAGGTGCTGTTGATCGGAGGTGGTTATCAGTTGGTCGCACCGACCACACTCGGGGGCAAGCCCCGCCAGCCCAGCCTCGCCCAGCTCAGGGCGTTCGCCGCGGTCGCCGAGCAGCTGCACTTCCGCGATGCCGCGGCCGCCATCGGCATGAGCCAGCCCGCGCTCTCCGGGGCCGTCGCCGCGCTGGAGGAGGCGCTCGGGGTGCAGCTTCTGGAGCGTACGACGCGCAAGGTGCTGCTCAGCCCGGCGGGGGAGCGGCTGGCGGCGCGGGCCCGCACGGTGCTGGAGGCGGTGGGGGCGCTGATGGAGGAGGCGGAGGCGGCGCGGGCGCCGTTCACCGGGGTGCTGCGGCTCGGGGTGATCCCGACCGTCGCGCCGTATCTGCTGCCGATCGTGCTGCGGCTGGTCCGCGACCGCTATCCGCTGCTCGACCTCCAGGTCCACGAGGAGCAGACCGCCTCACTGCTGGACGGCCTCGCCCACGGACGGCTCGACCTGCTGCTGCTCGCGGTCCCGCTGGCCGCCCCCGGCGTGGTCGAACTGCCGCTGTTCGACGAGGACTTCGTGCTGGTCACGCCCCAGGACCACTGGCTCGGCGGGCGGAGCGACATCCCCCGCGCCGCGCTGAAGGAGCTGGATCTGCTGCTGCTCGACGAGGGCCACTGCCTGCGCGACCAGGCCCTGGACATCTGCCGCGAGGCGGGCCGGCCGGAGGGCGCGCCGGTGACCACGAGCGCCGCCGGGCTCTCCACGCTGGTGCAGCTGGTCGCGGGCGGGCTCGGGGTGACGCTGCTGCCGCGTACGGCGCTGCGCGTGGAGACGGGGCGCAGCGAGCAGTTGGCCACCGGCTACTTCGCGGACCCGGCGCCCGCGCGGCGGATCGCGCTGGCGATGCGGGCGGGGGCGGCGCGGCAGGAGGAGTTCCAGGCGTTCGCGGGGGCGCTGCGGGAGGCGCTGGGGCCGCTGCCGGTGCGGATCGCGAAGGGTTGAGCGGGCGGCCTCGCGTAAGCCCCGAAACGCCTGACCGCCGGGCCCTTCCCACAGGCGGGAAGGGTCCGGCGGTCATGGGGTGCGCGGATGCGCGCTACTCCGTACGGAGCCCGTCCGGCCGCATCATGCGCCACAGCGGACCCATGCTGACGAGCGTCACCAGCAGGATCACGCCCGCGCCGATCCCGGTCATCATGGTGAGGCTCGTCCAGTCCACGGCGACCGGCATCTCGACCATCTTGAGCAGGATCGCCCCCAGGCCGATTCCGCCCGCGACCGACAGGGCCAGGCCCAGGACCACCGGGATCGCGGTCTGCCACAGCACGGACCAGCCGAGGGTGGCGCGGCGGGTGCCGAAGGCGACCAGGACCGAGAGCAGCTTCTTGCGCTCGCGCAGCTGCTCCAGCATGGACACGATCATGCTCGCGCCGATCAGCAGCAGGGTGGCGGCGGCGCCGATGAACAGGCCGCGCTTGATGGTCCGGAACTCGTCCGACTGCCTGGTGCTCTGGAGCTCGTAGATGTCGGACTCGGCGGAGAGTCGGGCGGCCGTGTTGCGGGCGTACTCGATGGCGTCCGGGACCTTCGGGTCGAGCCGGAGCATCATCTGCACCGAGGGTTCGTGCAGGTCGGCGATGTCCAGCGCGCCCGGGGTGGCCAGGATGCCGGAGTGCTCGCCGCCCATCGGGTCTTTCTTGATGCCCACGACGGGCGCGGACTTCGGGATCGTCCACAGCTGCGGCTTGTCGCGGGAGGGGTTGTAGTTCTCGTCGAAGCGGAGGTTGACCGTCACGCCCGGTTTGATGAAGTACGTGTCCTCGTCGTCCCATTCGGCGGGCTCGGTGACGAAGACGTCGCCGTCGCGGCAGTCGCCGATCCGCGCCAGCTCCTTCAGCGTGCGGCAGTCGCCGACCACCACGCTCTGGACCGGGATGTCGCCCCGGTTCTTGGCCTTGCTGCGCGGGTCGCTGGCCATTCCGTCGGTGAAGCCGAGCGAGCCCCGTAGGCCCTTGATGGCGGCGTACTGCGCGATGGCGTCCCGTGCCTGCGCGCCGGTGTCCACGGGGATGTTCGCCACCACATCGGCGCGGGTCGGGTCCTGTCCGGTGGAGGTGGTGTTGTCGCTCTCCGCGGCGGCGAAGAGCATGGTGATCGCGATCGCGCCGGCCACCGCGACGGTGATGCCGCTGACTGCGCGCGAGGCGGAGCCGCTGCTGAGCTGGAGCCGCCGGGTGGCGAGCTGCCAGGGGAGGGGGCCGCCGCCGAAGCGCTTGACGGCGGCTTCGACCAGCCACGGCAGCAGCGCGGTGATACCGACGAGCACCAGGACCGCACCGGCCGCGACCTGGTACGTGGAGTCGCCGTTGTTCGCGCTGCCGATCAGCGGCAGCAGCAGCGCGAGTCCGAGGACGGGGACCAGCAGCCGCCACCACAGGCGGCGCGGTTTGGGCGTGGTGTTGCGTACGACGCCGAGCGGTTCGATGGCGATACCGCGCAGCGCGATCTGGGTGACCACGACGGCGCAGGTGGGCACCGCGACCATGATCAGCGCGGTGATCGTGGCCGAGGGCTGGACGTCGGAAGAGAAGACGCTGGTGCCGAACACCGCGACCCCGTCGATGAACTGCCTGATGAGCAGGAAGATCCCGGTGCCGACCGCGAGCCCGAGGAGGGAGCCGACCAGCGCCTCGCCGGCCGCGATCCGCCGCGTCATCCGGCTGTCGGCGCCCACCAGGCGCAGCGCGGCGAGCCGCCGGTCGCGGCGCTCGCCGCCGAAGCGTACGGCGGTGGCGATGAAGATGGCCACGGGCAGCAGCAGCACCACACAGCCCACGACGATCAGCAGCAGCAGGACCGGGTCCAGCTTCTGCTCCTGCTGCGGGGAGTTGTCACCCCAGTGGTCGAGACGGGCGCCGTTGCCCTCGGAGAGGGCGTCGGGGGCGACGGTCGCGTAGTAGATCAGCTCGGCCGGTCCGCCCAGCCCCTCGTCGCCGATCGTGCCGACGATCTTGTAGTTCAGACGCTCCCTGAGCAGCTTGCTGTCACCGTCGGCGAGCAGCTTCTTCAGGGCGGGGGAGACCACCATCTCGCCGCGCGCGGGGATCCGGTCGACACCCGGGGGTGCGGGCGGCCGGTCGCCGTCGGGGGCCAGCAGGAGGCCCGTGATGTCGGAACCGCGGAAGGTGGTGGATCCCGGGCTGAACCGCAGGGTGCCGGGGCCCGGCTTGGCCTCGTTGAGGTAGCCGTCCGTGTAGGAGCGGGCGCTGGTGCGGTCGTCGCGTGCGGAGACGATATGCGGGATGGAGGCGGCGAACAGCAGCAGCGCCACGCCGAGTCCGACGCCGACCGCGGTCAGGACCGTCCTGGCCCAGCTCTCCCGGCCGCCGCCGACCGCGAAGCGCGCCCCCATCGCCAGGTCGGCGGCCCAGCGGCGCAGCCCGACCGGCTGGCGGGACTCCGGGCGGGCGGGGGGCGCCGGGGGCGCTCCGCCGGGGTGCTGTTCCGTGTGTTCCGCAGTCCGCAGCGGGGTCACATGGCCGGCGCTCATCGGGCGCCCGCCATGTCCCGCGCCTTGCCGTCCCGTACGACGACCTCGCGGTCGGAGTACGCGGCGACGCGCGCCTCGTGGGTGACCAGGACGACGGCCGCGTTGGTCTCGCGGGCGGCCTCGGTCAGCAGCTCCATCACCCGCTCGCCGTTGAGCGAGTCGAGGGCGCCGGTCGGCTCGTCGGCGAACAGCACGCGCGGGCCGGTGACCAGCGAGCGGGCCACGGCGACGCGTTGTCCCTGGCCGCCGGAGACCTCGCCGGGCCGCTTGTCGCGCACATCGGCGACCTCCAGCCGCTCCAGCCAGACCAGCGCGCGGCTCTCCGCCTCCTTGCGCCCCACGCCGGTCAGCCGCAGCGGCAGCGCGACGTTCTCCACGCAGCTCAGCTCGGGGACCAGCTGGCCGAACTGGAAGACGAAGCCGAACTCGCTGCGGCGCAGCGCGCTGCGCTGGGAGTCGGGCATGGCGGACAGCAGGCGCCCGCCGTACTGGACGGTGCCGGAGTCCGGGGTGACGATCCCGGCGAGGCAGTGGAGCAGGGTCGACTTGCCGGACCCCGAGGGGCCCATGACGGCCACGACCTCGCCCGCGTGGATCGAGAAGTCGGCGCCGTCCAGGGCGGGGGTCGGGCCGTAGGCCTTGTTCAGCCCTTCGGCTATGAGAAGCGAGCCTGCGGGAGTCATGGGGTTACCGCCTTGGCGAGTTGGCCGAGGCGCGCGGCGGTGAGCTCCAGCCAGCGCAGGTCGGCCTCGAGGTGGAAGAGGGCGTGGTCACAGATCAGCTGGTCGCTGAGGTCGCCGGAGCGCTTGCGCTGGGTGAGCTCGCGCATCAGGCGCAGATGCTCGGCGCGCTGCACATCGAGGATGTCCGAGGCGTCCCGGTCGGTCATCAGGGCGAGGACGACCTTGGTGTAGAGGACGGACTGGAGGTACGGCTCGGGCTTCTCCGGCTGCCGGAGCCACTGCTCCACGTCGGTGATGCCGGCCTCGGTGATGGCGTAGCGCTTGCGCTCGGGGCCACCACCGTGCTCGATGCCGTCGACCTCGACGAGGCCGTTCTTCAGGAGCCGGGACATGGTCGAGTAGACCTGTCCGTAGTGCAGCGGGCGGTCTTGCCCGAATCTCTCGTCAAAGGCGCGCTTCAGGTCGTAGCCGTGGCGCGGGCCGGACTCCAGGAGTCCGAGCAGGGTGTGGCCGATTGACATGCGCAGCACTCTACACCATGCGTATACATGGTGTGTATAGATGCTGATAGTTCTGCGTTTCCGCAGGTGAGGGGGGTGTCGGGGGCGGGGGTGGCTAGGGATCGTGCGGATCGGGGCCAGGGGGCTCGGGGGTGCGGGGCGGGCGGCCTCGGCGGGGGATGGGGGCCGCGGAGCGGGGCAGCCGCCCCGCCTCCGCGAGCGCCTTCCGCAGCAGGAACTCGATCTGAGCGTTGGCGCTGCGCAGCTCGTCCGAGGCCCAGCGCGCCAGCGCGTCATGGACCGTGGGGTCGAGCCGCAGCAGCATCTGCTTGCGCTGCCGCGGAGCCCGGCGCGCGCCCTCGCGCGCGTCCGGCTCCGCGGCCTCGTCCCGCTCGCCGCGGTCCGTCACTGGTAGAGCGTGCCCGTGTTGAGGACCGGCTGCGGGGCGCGGTCGCCGCACAGCACGACCAGCAGATTGCTGACCATCGCCGCCTTGCGCTCCTCGTCCAGCTCGACGATCTGCTCCTCGGCGATCCGGGCCAGCGCCGCCTCGACCATGCCGACCGCGCCGTCCACGATCTGCCGGCGCGCCGCGACCACCGCGCCCGCCTGCTGGCGCTGGAGCATCGCGGAGGCGATCTCGGGGGCGTACGCGAGATGGGTGAAGCGCGACTCGACGATGCGCACCCCGGCCGCCTCGACCCGCGCGTGCAGCTCGTGTGCCAGCTTCTCGGTGATCTCCTCGGCGTTGCCGCGCAGCGACAGCGCGTCCTCGTCGTGCGCGTCGTACGGGTACTCGATGGCGATATGGCGCACCGCGGCCTCGGTCTGGGTGGAGACGAACTCCAGGAAGTCGTCCACCTCGAACACCGCCTGCGCGGTGTCCTCGACGCGCCAGACGACGACGGCGGCGAGCTCGATCGGGTTGCCGTACGCGTCGTTGACCTTGAGGACCGGGGTCTCGTGGTTGCGCACCCGGGTGGAGAGCTTCTTGCGGCTGGTGAACGGGTTGACCCAGCGCAGCCCCTCGGTGCGGAGGGTGCCCTTGTAGCGGCCGAAGAGCTGGACGACGCGGGCCTGGCCGGGGGCGATCGCGCACAGCCCGCGCATCGCGATGAAGGAGGCGATGATCACGAAGATGCCGAGCATGATGAGCCCGGGGTTGCTGTTGTCCTCGTAGGCGTATTCGGAGGTGTCGGCTCCGGCCGCGATGAGGGTGGGGCCCGCGGCCAGGCCGGCCAGGCTGAGCAGCAGTGCGAGCCCGCCGCTGATGCTGCGCGCGGGCCGCTCGCGCACCTGGGTCCTGGGCTGGTCCGGTATGTGGGCGGCAGGTGTGATATCGGTCATGTCGGGCATGGAGTCCCCCCGTTTTCGCTGGTGCTGGGTGGTGCGGGGCCGTGTGGCCTCTATCAAAGTGATAGCAGATTTATGGGGGAAGGCAACCCTCGGCCGCGGCCAGACGTCAGTTCCAGCAGGGTGGGTGCTGTTTGTCACCTTCGGAAAAAGCTTGATCGATGAGTATTTGACGTCAGTTGCGGTGTTAGCTTCATGAGCTGAGTTGGGGGCTGACGTACGGAAGCGGCGGGAGCGGCGGGAGAGATGGGCAGAGCCGAAGAGCGGCGGGCGCGGCAGAAAAGCGCTCGCAGGGCCGGGAAGGGTGGCAAGAAGGCCGGTAAGAAGACCGGTATACGCCGCTTCTTCACCTGGAAGATGGTGCTGGGCTACTTCCTCTCGATGGGGCTGCTGCTCATCGGCGCCTTCCTCGTGCTCTACTTCTGGGTCGACGTGCCCAACGCCAACGCCCTGGCCACGGCGGAGGCCAACGTCTACAAGTACAGCGACGGCAGCATCATGGCCAAGACGGGCAAGATCAACCGTGAGTCCGTACCGCTGTCGAAGATCCCCAAAGAGGTGCAGCACACCTTTGTCGCCGCCGAGAACAAGGACTTCTACTCCGACCCCGGCGTCTCGTTCACGGGCACCGCGCGCGGCATGATCAACACGCTGCTCGGCCGGGGCAAGCAGGGCGGCTCGACCATCACCCAGCAGTACGTCAAGAACTACTACCTCAGCCAGGAACAGACCGTCAGCCGCAAGCTGAAGGAGCTGGTGATCTCCCTCAAGGTCGACCAGCAGGAGTCCAAGGACGACATCCTCGCGGGGTACATCAACACCAGCTACTACGGGCGCAACGCGTACGGCATCCAGGCCGCCGCCCGCGCGTACTACAACAAGGACGTCCAGGACCTCACCGTGGCGCAGGGCGCCTACCTCGCCGCGGTGCTCCAGGCCCCCAGCCAGTACGACTACTCGGTGGCCGGCCCCAACGGCAAGCGGCTGGTCAAGCAGCGCTGGAACTACGTCCTCGACAACATGGTCGAGAAGCACTGGCTGGACGCGGGCGAGCGCGCGGGCCTGACGTTCCCCGTTCCCGGCGACCCCCGCCCCACCCCCGGCGTCGACGGCCAGGCGGGCTACTTCGTCGAGCTCGCCAAGCAGGAGCTGGCCAAGTCCGGGGTGAGCGAGGACGAGCTGGCGGCCGGCGGCTGGACGATCACCCTCAACATCGACAAGAAGAAGCAGCAGGAGCTGGAGAAGGCGGTCCGCACCCAGCTGACCGACAAGCTCAAGCCGAAGACGCGCACCGTCGACAAGCACACCCAGGTCGGCGCGGTCTCAGTGAACCCGAAGAACGGCGCGATCGTGGCGATGTACGGCGGCGCGGGCGCCACCAAGCACTGGACCAACAACGCCACCCGCGCGGACTACCAGCCCGCCTCGACCTTCAAGCCGCTCATCCTCGCCTCCGCGCTGGAGAACGAATCCACCACCGAGGACGGCACCCCGATCCGGGCCAACACCGTCTACGACGGCGACAGCAAGCGGCCGGTCAAGGGCCAGGACGGCGGCGAGGTCGGGTTCGCGCCGCCGAACGAGGACAACAGGGACTACGGCCGGATCACCGTCCAGACTGCGATGAACAACTCCGTCAACTCGGTCTTCGCGCAGATGGCGGTGGACGTCGGCCTGAGCAAGGTCAAGAAGACCGCCACCGACCTGGGCATGAACGCCAAGGCGGGCGGCTTCGACGTGGCCCCCGCGATGTCGCTGGGCGTCATGGGCGCCAGCCCCAAGGACATGGCCGGGGTCTACGCCACCCTCGACAACCACGGCAAGAAGGTCACCCCCACCATCCTGAAGTCGGCGGAGAAGGGCGACCGGACCGTCGAACTGCCCGACACCACCGGCGACGAGGTGATCAGCCGCACCGCGGCGGACTCCGTGACCTCCGTCATGACCGGCGTGGTCGACCAGGGCACCGGCTCGGCCGTCAAGCAGAAGGGCCAGGCCGTCGCGGGCAAGACCGGCACCTCCGACGACAACAAGTCGGCCTGGTTCACCGGCTACACCCCGGACCTGGTCACCTCGGTCGGCATGTTCGGCGAGGGCCAGGGCGGCAAGCAGGTGACGCTGACCGGCACCGCCGGAGGCGGGCGCGTCAACGGCGGTGGCTTCCCGGCCCAGATCTGGGCCGCGTACATGGGGTCGGCGCTCGACGGCGAGGGGAGCGCCAAGTTCGACCTGGACACCGACATGGGCGCGGCCGTCCCGCCGCCGCCGAGCAGCAGCTCCGCCGCCTCCTCGTCCGCCAGTGAGTCGGCGGACCCGACGACCTCGGCCCCGCCCACGAAGGAGAGCCCGACGGCCTCCTCGTCCGCGCCCACCACCCCGCCGACGACGCCCCCGAGCTCGGGCGGCGAGTCGTCGACCGACACCACCACGCCGCCGACGACCCCGCCGACCTCGCCCTCCACGGACACCCGCGGCGTCCGTGGCGGCAGTACGGGCACGGGCAAAAAGCACGGCTGATCCGACACCGAACCATCCGACACACGGCGGCGGGCGGGGCCGAGAAGGCCCCGCCCGCCGCCGCGTGTGCCGCGGGTCTCAGGACCGCGGCGGCATCGCCAGCTCGAACCACACGACCTTGCCCGTGCTCAGCCGCGTCGCGCCCCACCGCCGCGCCATCCGGTTGACCAGGTACAGCCCACGCCCGCCCTCGTCCGACGGGCGCGCCTGGCGCAGCCGCGGCAGCTGCGGGACGTCGTCCCCGACCTCGCAGCGCAGCACGTCCGTCCGCAGCAGCCGCAGCGTCACCGGCCGCTCCGCGTACCGCACGGCATTGGTGATCACCTCACTCACCAGCAGCTCCACCGCGTCGGTCAGATCCTCCAGGTCCCACCGGGCCAGCGCCCGCCGCGCCAGCCGGCGCGCCTGCCCGGCCGTCTGCGCCTTGGGATCCAGGAACCAGTAGGCGACATCGCTCGGCGCGATCCCCTCGAAGCGGGCCGCCAGCAGCGCCACATCGTCGTCCCGGTCGCCCGGGCCGAGCATGTCCAGCACCTCGTCGCACAGCGGCTCCAGCGGCGGCGGGTTGGGGCCGGTGAGCCGGGCGGTCGCCGTCAGGCGCTCGCGGAGCTGCTCGATCCCGGTCCACACGTCCCGCATCCGCGACTCGACCAGGCCGTCGGTGTAGAGCATGAGGGTGGCGCCCGCGGGCGCGTCCAGCTCGACCGCCTCGAAGTCGACGCCGCCGACCCCGATCGGCGCGCCCGGCGGCACCCGCAGCACCTCCGCGCGCCCGCCGCGGTGCAGCAGCAGGGGCGGCGGATGGCCCGCGTTGGCCACCACGATGCGGTGCGCGACCGGGTCGTAGACCGCGTACAGGCAGGTGGCCATGCGGTCGGTGCCCAGCCGCTGCGCCTGCTCGTCGAGGTGGTGCAGCACCTCCTGCGGCGGCAGGTCGAGCCCGGCCAGGGTCTGCGCGGTGGTGCGCAGCTGGCCCATGATGGCGGCCGAGGTCATGGAGTGGCCCATCACATCGCCGACCACCAGCGCGACGCGGTTGCCCGGCAGCGGGATCGCGTCGTACCAGTCGCCGCCGACCCGCGCGGTCTCGGCGGCCGGGAGATAGCGGCTGGCCAGCCGGACGCCGGTGGGCTGTGGCAGCGAGTCGGGCAGCATGGTGCGCTGAAGCTCGTCGGCGATGTACACCTCGCGGCCGTAGAGCACCGCCTTGTCGACGCCGAGCGCGGTGTGCGTGGCCAGCTGGGCGGCGACCAGCAGATCGTCCGGCTCGAACGGCGGCCGGTCCGGGCGGCGTACGAACACGGCCGCGCCGATCACCCGGCGCCGCCCCCGCAGCGGCGCCAGGACCGTGCGCTGGCCCGTGGCCACCGACGTGTGCTCGCCCAGCAGTTCGGGCAGCGCGGCCCGGGCCGCCGAGGAGTCACCGAAGACCGGCCGCACCCCGCGCAGCACCTCGTTAAGCGGCCCGCCCGCCTCCACCTCGCACAGCTCGGCCGCCGGGCCGCCGCCCACGGCGGGCGACAGATCCGGCTGCGAGGGCAGCAGCGGCAGCCGCCCGCTCTCGGTGTCCGGGTCCAGCGGGATGCGGTCGGTGCGGCGCAGCCGCAGCACGACCGGGCCGACCGGGCGCTCGTCGCCGACCGGGAGCGGGTCGCGCAGATAGACCAGGATCGCGTCGGCGAAGGTCGGCACGGTGGCCCGGCACAGGCCCAGCACGATCTCGTCCAGGTCGATGCCGCGCGCGATCCGGCGGGTCGCCGCCCCGACGAACCGCAGCCTGTCCCCGCCCCGGTCCCGCGCGGCGGCCGCCTCGGCGGCCACGGGGCCACCTGACGGGGGAACAGCCGGGACCGCGGGCACCGCCGGCACCCCGCCCTCGGGCGTGCCGTAGCCCACCTCGGCCGCGGCCCGGGCATCGCCCACCCCGGCCGGCGGGTGTTCGCCCGCGGCCGCGCCGCGCCGGGCGGCTCCCCGGGCGTCACGCCCGCGCCGCCCGCCCGTGCCGCTCCCGGCGGCCGGGGGCTCGGCCCCGGGGCCGGGAGCGCCGTCCCGCGCTCCGGGCCCGTGTGCCGCGCCCCTGGCGGCGTTGCGGTCCGCGTCCCACACTGGCTCGCCCTCCGGTGTGCCGTGCTCCGGCTGCGCCGGGTGCTCGTTTACCGCCTCGTTGGCCGACTCGCCGCCGCCCGCTCCGCCGCCGGGATCCGCGGCACGGCCGCGTCTCCTCGTATGGCGCGAGGCGTCGCCGCCGCGGTCCTGGGCGCCGTCCCCGCCCGCGACGACACCCCGGCCCGGGGTGTCGTCCCGGGCCGGGCCGGAGGCGGGGCCGCCGGCCGACTCGGCCGCGGGAAAGGCCGGACGAGGCCGCCCGCCGCCCGGCTCCTGGCCGGGGGCGTCGGCTCTGCGCACGGCGGTCCGCGGGTCCGGGACCGCGCCGTGCGCGTCCTCGGGCGTATGCGCGCCCGAGGCGGCGGCGGGGCTGGTGGCCTGCCGCTCGTTGTGGGAGGTGGGGTGCTCCGTCACGCGTGGGTTTCCATCCGTCCGGGGCCATGCGCCCTGTTCGTCCGGGCGCACCGAGTGTCAGACACGTCGTCGGCAGTGCAGATAGAGCTGGATCTCGGGTGGTACGTCCGTGCTGGCCGGGGCGTACGAGTGCGAGTCCTCCCCGGTGATCTCGAAGCCCGCGTCCTGCACGACCCGCCGCAGTTCTTCCCGCAGGTAACCGGATACCCGCACCGAGTTGCCCAGGAACGGGATCGCGAAGTCGTCGATGTCCGCCTCGACCATGGCCAGGGCCAGCAGCCCGCCGGGTCTCAGCAGCCCGCGCAGCGCCCGCAGCGCGTACGGGATCTCCGGGCGCGGCAGCATCAGCAGCGAGAAGAACGCGACGACGGCGTCGAACTCGCCGAGGTCGCGCGCGCCGCCCGGCCCGTAGCGGCCGCCGGCCCGCAGGTCGACGATGTCCGTCAGGTGGAAGGTGGCGGCCGGGATGTTGTGCCGGGCCAGCTTGAGCATGCCGGGGGAGATGTCGATGCCGACCACCTGGTGTCCGGCGTCGGCGAGCTGACGGGCCGTGGGCAGTCCCGTGCCACAGCCGACGTCGAGCACGCGGGAGCCGGGCGCGAGGGCGCCGGCCAGCCAGCGGCCGGCCGTGAGCTGGCCGTCCTTGTGCGGAAACGCCTCGTCGTAGCGGTCGCCGATGGTGTCGAAGGCCTCCGCCTGCCCGCTGCGGTCCAGCGCCAGCCGGTCGAAGTCCTCGAACCCCTCGTAGTCGTCGGCGTAGTCGGCGTCTTCCGCGCCGGCGCTCCCCGTCACGGTCACCGGCCCTCCGTCGCCCGCCCCGCCGTGGACGTGCCGACCTCCCTCATCGCTCACGCCTCCGCCCCCTCCTGTGACCGCGTCAGATGTCACGCCTCAGTCGTGAGTTGCGCCGCTGTCCCGTTTTCGTGAGTGCAGTCTTCCGGACGACGATCCTACGTTTGAAACACAGGGGCACAGCAAGAGGTTCATGGCCTCGAGTGCGCCGACGTGCGATACCGGTCGGTACGGACCGCCGGCCGTCGCCATTCCGCCGGCAGTTCGGGCACGGTCCACGCCGGGTCGGGACGCCAGTCCTCCCAGCCCTCCCGGAACGGCGCTCCCCAGGATTCGATGAGACCGACGGCGGCCCGCCCCGCGGCCCGTACGCGCTCCGCCTGCTCGGGGGACATCAGGCCGTCGCGCTGGGCCTGCGCGAACTCGTCCTCGTCCTTCCATTCCCAGCTGCGGTCCGGGTAGACCGCGATGTCCAGGAAGTGGTCCTCCGAGTCGATGCCGCCGCTCCAGCGCAGCCGCGGCTCCTCCAGGTTCACGTACCAGTTCTTGAAGCGCCAGTCACGCTCCCAGAACAGCCATACCGACCACGGGTCCCCGGGCCGGGCGAGCTTGAGGACGCCGGTGCCCAGCCAGGTGGACAGCGCGGTGGTGCGCGGCTTGGTGTAGCGGGTGGACAGCGGCTCGTGGTGGAGCGAGGTGCCGTCGGTCAGCTGCGGCCTGACGCAGGAGGTGCCGGGGGCGAGCCAGACGGCGAGCAGCTTCGCGGTGTCCTGGACCACGGTCACGGGGCGGCAGATGTGGATGCTGTCGGCGGCGTTGGCGCGGTAGCGCCACAGGATGTGCTCCCCACGCGCCCATCGAGCGGTGTGTGCCGTCCCCGTCGTCTCCACGATGTCCGCTGTCATGAGCAGATCTTAGGTGGGCGGACGGCACCACGCCGTGACCTATACCGCAACACCGCGTTACGGGTGGGTCATCCGCAAGACATCGAGGGCTTCGTCCAACTGCTCGAGGGTCAGCAGCCCCCGCTCCACGTACCCGGACTCCAGGACCACCTCCCGGATGGTCTTCCGCTCGGCCAGCGACTTCTTGGCCACCTTCGCCGCCTCCTCGTAGCCGATGTAGCGGTTGAGGGGGGTGACGACGGAGGGGGAGGACTCCGCGTACTCGCGGGCGCGCTCCGCGTTGGCGGTGATCCCGTCGACGGTGCGGTCCGCCAGCAGCCGGGAGGCGGCCGCCAGCAGCCGGACGGACTCCAGCAGGTTCTTGGCGATGACCGGGAGCATCACATTCAGCTCGAAGTTTCCGGCCGCCCCGGCCCAGGCCACGGTCGCGTCGTTGCCGGTGACCTGGGCGGCCACCATGAGCACCGCCTCGGGGATCACCGGGTTGACCTTCCCCGGCATGATCGAGGAGCCGGGCTGGAGATCGGGCAGGGCGATCTCGGCCAGCCCGGTGCGCGGCCCGGAGGCCATCCAGCGCAGATCGTTTGCGATCTTGGTGAGGGAGACCGCGAGGGTGCGCAGCTGGCCGGAGGTCTCCACCAGGCCGTCGCGCGCGCCCTGCGCCTCGAAGTGGTTACGGGCCTCGGTGAGCGGCAGCCCGGTGGCGCGGGCCAGCTCGGCGATGACGGCGGCGGAGAAACCGGGCGGGGTGTTGATGCCGGTGCCCACGGCGGTGCCGCCCAGCGGCAGTTCGGCCAGCCGGGGCAGCGCGGCGCGCAGCCGCTCGACGCCGTAGCGGACCTGGGCGGCGTATCCGCCGAACTCCTGGCCCAGCGTCACCGGTGTGGCGTCCATGAGGTGCGTACGGCCCGCCTTGACCACCTCCGCGAACTCCGCCGCCTTGCGCTCCAGCGCCGCGGCGAGGTGGTCGAGTGCGGGGATCAGGTCGGCGGTGACGGCCGCGGTGGCCGCGATGTGGATGGAGGAGGGGAACACGTCGTTGGACGACTGGCTGGCGTTGACGTGGTCGTTGGGGTGGACGTCGCGGCCAAGGCGCTCGCTCGCGAGGGTGGCGAGCACCTCGTTCATGTTCATGTTGGAGGAGGTGCCCGAGCCGGTCTGGAAGACGTCGACGGGGAAGTGGTCGTCCCAGCGGCCCTCGGCGACCTGGGCCGCGGCGTCCGCGACGGCCCGCGCGACCTCGGCGTCGACCACGCCGAGCGTGGCGTTCACCGTGGCGGCCGCGGCCTTGATGCGCGCCAGCGCCTCGATGTGCGCGCGCTCCAGGCGCTGCCCGCTGACGGGGAAGTTCTCCACCGCCCGCTGGGTCTGGGCACGCCACTTCGCGTGCGCCGGGACCCGCACCTCACCCATGGAATCGTGCTCGATGCGGTACTTCTCGTCGGACAGCTTCTTATCGGTCATGACACGCCCACCTCCACTCCCGACAGCACCCGCCCGCCCCGCGGTGTTCCCGGCCAGGGGGTGATCTTTGCCCTGGCCCGCCCCGTCCCCGGGGGGCGGTCAGCGTACGGGTTCGGGGGTGGGGGTGCGGGGCGGGTCCACCTCGCCGGTGCGCCGCAGCTTCTGCCACGGCAGCAGCGCCCCGGACGCCGCCGTGACACAGGAGTGCAGCAGCACCAGGTACATCAGCTGCCGGTAGGCGACCTGCTGGAGCGGCAGCGCCAGCAGCGGCCCGTACCGCTCGCCGTCCAGCCGGAAGGCGTACGCCGCGGCGAGCAGCTGGAGCAGCACCAGGGCCCACCAGGCCAGCAGCGACTTCGCCGGGTCGAGGAAGACCACCCCGTACAGCGTGAACAGGTCGATCAGCGGCGCGCACAGCGGCGCGACCACCTGGAAGAGGACCACCAGCGGCATCCCGACCCGGCCGAAGCGCCCGGAGGGGCCATGGTCGACCAGCGAGCGGCGGTGCTTCCACAGCGCCTGCATGGTGCCGTAGCTCCAGCGGTAGCGCTGCCGCCACAGCTGGGCCACCGTGCTGGGCGCCTCGGTCCAGGCGTGGGCGCTGTCCTGGTAGACGACCCGCCAGCCGGCCCGGTGCAGGGCGATCGTGATGTCGGTGTCCTCGGCCAGGGTGTCGGCGCTCATGCCGCCCGCCTCCAGCACGGCGCGGCGGCGGAAGGCGCCGATGGCCCCGGGGATGGTGGGCATGCAGCGCAGCAGGTCGTACATCCGGCGGTCGAGGTTGAAGCCCATCACGTACTCGATGTGCTGCCAGGCGCCGATCAGCCCGGCGCGGTTGCCGACCTTGGCGTTGCCCGCGACCGCGCCGACGCCCGGGTCGGCGAAGGGCCGGACCAGCTCGTGCACGGTGCCGGGTTCGAAGACGGTGTCGCCGTCCATCATCACGATCAGGTCGTAGCGGGCCTCGGCGATGCCGTGGTTGAGCGCGGCGGCCTTGCCCGCGTTCTCCTGCCGCAGCACCCGTACGTTCGGCAGGCCCAGGGCCGTCACGATGTCGCCGGTGCCGTCGGTCGAGCCGTCGTCCACGACCAGGATCTCGATCGGATGGGTGCTGGCGGCCAGCGAGTTCACCGTGTTGGCGATGCACTCCTTCTCGTTGTACGCGGGCACGATCACGCTCACCCGCTCCTCCACCATCCGGCCCCAGGTGAAGCGCCGCCGGTCGCGGGCGCGCCGGTGCCACCACGCGAGCACCAGCATCATCAGCAGCCGCGCGATCACCGCGAGACCCACCACGGCCAGCAGCCAGGCCAGCCCCGGCATGGCGAACTGGGTGAGCGCCGCGGCCCAGATCAGGGCCCGGCCCTGCCAGACGCGCGAGCCGTCGGCCGGGTGGACGGCGGTCCCGGCGCCGAGCGCCCCGGTGACCGTGGTGAAGGTGTAGCCCTTCGCCTTCATCCGCTCGATGTACGTCCCCAGCGCCCGGACGGTCCGCGAGCGGTCGCCGCCCGCGTCGTGGAAGAGCACGGCGGCGCCCTCTCCGGCCTTCGGGGTGGCGTTGCGGATGATCCTTTCGACCGGCGGGCGCTTCCAGTCCTGGCTGTCGACGTCGATGAACGCGCTGATGTAGCCGCGGTCGCCCAGATACCGCTGGACCGGCCAGAGCAGGTCGTCGAGCGCGCCGAGCGTCGAGGCGTACGGGGCGCGGAACAGCGAGCTGGTGATGCCGGCCGCGCCGGCCAGGGCCACCTGGGACTGCGCCAGCTCGCGGTCCACCCGGCCGCGGTCCTGGTAGGCGAGGTCCGAGTGGGTGAAGGTGTGCACGCCGATCTCGTGGCCGGCGGCCCGCACCCGGCGCACCAGGCCGGGGTGGCGGACCACCATCTGGCCGAGCACGAAGAAGGTGCCCGGCACGTCGTGGTCGCGCAGCACCTTCAGGATCTCCGGGGTCCAGCGCGGGTCGGGGCCGTCGTCGAAGGTCAGCGCGATGGTCCGGGCCGGGATGCGGTGGCCGGTGGGCCTGCCGCGGTCGTCGAAGGCGAGCACCGGGCCGCCGGTGCGGACCCGGTCGGGGACGTGATCGGCGCGGAGTGTCCGGTGCACCCGGGCGTCGTTGCCGACCTCGGCGTGCAGATAGCCGTCCAGCAGCATCCCGCAGACCACCGCGACCAGTGTGGCCACCCCGAGCACCAGCCGCAGCTGGGGGACGGCGTGCCGCCCGGCGGCGGCCATCCGGGACACGGTGCGGCGGGGAGCCCGCTGCGGCTGCGGCCGCGGCGGGGGCTCGGCCGCCGGGTGCCGGCGGCGGCGCGGGCGCGGCAGCCTCGGCTGTCTGCCGCCGTTCATCGCGCCTCGGCCCCGGCCGGGCGGTCGGTGTGCCGGGAGGGGGCTCCGGCCATGGCCGGGGGCTTGTGGGGCGGGTGGTGGCCGCGCGGGGCGTCCTTGCCGTCCCGGGCGTCTTTGTCGTCCCGGGCGTCCTTGCCGTCCCGGGCGGCCGGGGCGGCCGGTTCGGCGGTGGCGTCGCTGCCGGGGACCAGGGTGGCCGGGGCGAGGGTGGTGCTGCCCGAGAACCCCGCGCCCAGGAGGGCGGTGTAGCCGAGGACGGCGGCCCCCGCGACCAGGCCCGCGTGCCGCAACAGGCGGGCGCGGCGCCCGGAGAGGTCCACGAACACGGGCCCCGCCGTGGCCTCGTCCGCGGCGAGGAGGCGCGCCGGAGCGCGCTCGGCCACGTCTGACTGTGGGTGCATGAGCGAGAGGCTAATGCAGCAAATAGGATTTTCCGCATATAGGTAAACGACGCGGTGTGTCATAGCTCATGACGGTTCATCCGGTGTGCGAGCTTTGAACGGCGGCCGACGGAGCACTCGGCCAGGCCCGGAGCCCCGTACCGGAAGGAGAGACATTCGCGTGAGGGCCAGATCCACCCCACGCCTGGGCGGCCGCGCCGCGCTCGCCGCGGCGGTCTGCGCCGCCGTCGCCGTCTGGGCCGGTGGCGAGCGGCCGCTCCCGCGGCCCGCCTCCCCGCCCGCGCGCCCGCCCGCACCCGCTGTTGCCCGCGGCCACGCCGATGTACCGCTGGCCCCGTACGTCAGCGCCTGGGCGGCCTCCGGGTACGACATGACCGCGGCCGCGGCGCGCGGCGTCAAGGAGTTCAGCCTGGGCTTCGTCATCGCGGGCGCGGGCTGCGCCCCGGTGTGGGACGGCGGGATCCCGCTGGCCGACCGCGCGCTGGCGGCCCGGATCGCCGCCGTACGCCGGGCCGGGGGCGACGTACGGGTCTCCTTCGGTGGCGCCACCGGGCCGGAGCTGGCCGCGGCCTGCCCCGACGTGGGCCAACTCGCCACCGCCTACGCCACGGTGATCGACCGTTACGGCTTCACCAAGGCCGACTTCGACATCGAGGGCGCCGGTCTGGCCGACCCCGTCTCGGCCACCCGCCGGGCGCGGGCCATCGCGCTGCTCCAGCGCGTCCGGCCGGACCTGGACGTCTCGTTCACCCTGCCCGCCATGCCGTACGGCCTGACCGACGACGGCAGCGCCCTGCTCGCCAACGCCAGGGCCCAGGGCGTCGCCGTCTCGGGCGTGAACATCATGGCCATGAACTACGGCGGCGAGCACACCGGAAACATGGGCCGGTACGCCGTCCAGGCCGCCATCAACGCCCACGGCCGGATCCGCGGCGTCCTCGGCCTCTCCGCGGCCGCGGCCTGGAAGGCGCTCGCCGTGACCCCGATGATCGGTGTCAACGACGTCTCGGGCGAGGTCTTCACGCTCGAGGACGCCGCCGGTCTCGCCCGGTTCGCCGCGGCCAAGGGGATCGGCCGGCTGTCCATGTGGTCCGCGGAGCGCGACCGCCCCTGCCCCGCACGCGACAACGCCCCCGGGCCGGACCCCGCCTGTAGCGGCGTGGCCCAGCGCCCGGGGGCGTTCGAGACGGTGCTGGCCGGCTAGGGCGGTTGGCTCAGCCCTGCGGCCGCACCGGGATGCTGGTGACGAGCGGCTGGGACGGGCCCGGGTCGGTGAAGAAGTCGTTCCCCTTGTCGTCGACCACGACGAACGCCGGGAAGTCCTCGACCTCGATCTTCCAGATCGCCTCCATGCCCAGCTCCGCGTACTCCAGGACCTCCACCTTCTTGATGCAGTCCTGGGCCAGCCGCGCCGCCGGGCCGCCGATCGAGCCGAGGTAGAAGCCGCCGTGCGCCTCGCATGCCTCGGTGACCTGCCGGGAGCGGTTCCCCTTCGCCAGCATGACGTGCGAGCCGCCGGCCGCCTGGAACTGCTCGACGTACGCGTCCATGCGGCCCGCCGTCGTCGGCCCGAAGGAGCCGGAGGCGTAGCCCTCGGGGGTCTTGGCCGGGCCCGCGTAGTAGACGGCGTGGTCGCGCAGGTACTGCGGCATCTCCTCGCCCGCGTCCAGCCGCTCCTTGATCTTCGCGTGCGCGATGTCGCGGGCGACCACGAGCGGGCCGCTGAGCGAGAGCCGGGTCTTGACCGGGTACTTGGTCAGCTCCGCCCGGATCTCGTCCATCGGGCGGTTGAGGTCGATGCGCACCACGTCGTCGTCCGACAGGTGCTCGTCGGTGGTCTCCGGCAGGTACTTGGCCGGGTCGGTCTCCAGCTGCTCCAGGAAGACGCCCTCGGGCGTGATCTTCGCCAGCGCCTGGCGGTCGGCGGAGCAGGAGACCGCGATGGCCACCGGACAGGACGCGCCGTGCCGGGGCAGCCGGACCACCCGCACGTCATGGCAGAAGTACTTGCCGCCGAACTGCGCGCCGATCCCGATCCGCTGCGTCAGCTCGAAGACCTTCTCCTCCAGCTCCTTGTCGCGGAAGCCGTGGCCGGTCGGGGAGCCCTCGGTGGGCAGCTCGTCCAGGTAGTGCGCCGAGGCGTACTTCGCGGTCTTGAGCGCGTACTCCGCGCTGGTGCCGCCGACGACGATCGCCAGGTGGTACGGCGGGCAGGCCGCGGTGCCCAGCGAGCGGATCTTCTCCTCCAGGAACTTCATCATCGAGCCCTCGTTGAGGACCGCCTTCGTCTCCTGGTAGAGGAAGGACTTGTTGGCCGAGCCGCCGCCCTTGGCCATGAAGAGGAACTTGTACGCGCCGCCGTCGGTCGCGTACAGCTCGATCTGGGCGGGCAGGTTGGAGCCGGTGTTCTTCTCCTCCCACATGGTCAGCGGGGCCATCTGGGAGTAGCGCAGATTGAGCTTGGTGTACGCGTCGTAGACGCCGCGCGACAGGGACTCCTCGTCGCCGCCCTCGGTCAGCACGTTCTGCCCGCGCTTGCCCATCACGATGGCGGTGCCGGTGTCCTGGCACATCGGGAGCACGCCCGCGGCCGCGATGTTGGCGTTCTTCAGCAGGTCCAGCGCGACGAAGCGGTCGTTGGGGCTGGCCTCGGGGTCGTCCAGGATGCGGCGCAGCTGGGCGAGGTGGGCGGGGCGCAGATAGTGCGAGATGTCGTGCATCGCCTCGGCCGCGAGCTTGCGCAGCGCCTCCGGCTCGACCTTGAGGAACGTACGCCCGTCGGCCTCGAAGGTGCTCACGCCCTCGGCGGTCACCAGGCGGTACGGCGTGGTGTCCTCGCCCAGGGGCAGCAGGTCCGAATAGGCAAACTCTGGCATGGCGTGGCCATTCCTCACTCGACGGGGCTACGGCTGACTTCGTCGACAGCGGACACCAGCGTAGAACGGGGCCGGGCGCCCGAACCTGTGAGGTCGGGCATACGGACTCCGTCCGTCGAGTCGCCACGACCCCTGGTCGCGATGTAGCCCCTTTGGGATGGCCGTCCTCGCACTGCTCGGCCCTGGGGGCCTCTCAGGCTTCGGCCGGCCGCGCCGGACTCCGTCCGTCGAGTCGCCACGACCCCTAGTCGCGATGTATCGCGACTGGGTACTCTGGTCGCGTGACTGACCAACAGCCGGTGCCATTGACGAAGACCGCGCCCGCCCCCGTGCCCGCCGCGGAGCTGCGGGCCTCGGACGCGGATCGCGACCGGATCGCGGACGTTCTGCGCGAGGCGCTGGCCGAGGGCAGGCTCGACCCCGAAGAGCACGCCGAGCGGATCGACGCGGTCTACCGGGCCAAGACCGTCGGCGAACTGGAGCCCCTGGTCCGCGATCTGCCCTCGCCCGCGGCGAGCGGCCGGTCCGCCGTCCCCGTGTCGGGGCACCCGTACGGGGCCCGGGCCCTGCCCGCCTCCGACAACCTGACGGCGATCTTCGGCGGCGCGACGCGCAAGGGCCGTTGGCGGGTCAGGCGCACCACCCGGGTCCTGGCGATCTTCGGCGGCGTCGAAATCGACCTGACCGAGGCGCTGTTCGAGCACCGGGAGATCGTCATCGACGTCTCCGCCATCTTCGGCGGAGTCGAGATCAAGGTCCCGGAAAACGTCACGGTCCGCGGCGACGGCGGGGGCATTTTCGGTGGATTCGACATCAAGACATACGAGGCGCCGGACCCGGAGGCCCCGGTCATCGTGGTGCGGGGATTCGCCTTCTTCGGCGGTGCCGAGGTCAAGCGCAAGCGCGGAAAACGGCTGAAGAACCTACGTTCATATTGAATTTCCGGCAGGGGCAACGGTGTGCATAAGCACGCGCACAGCGGGTAAGGCTTGGTGCATCGTCTCTCGTACGGCTGATGGGGGTGTCAAGGGGCCGTGCGGGCCAGGCGGGCAAGGGTGACCACCGGAGCCGTCGTCAGGAGTAGACCGTGCTGCAACCGCATCAGCCCCTGCTGGACGCCGCCGTGCCCCCGCAGCGCAGTCCCGCTCGGGATCAGGCAGGCCCCTGGCACTCGGAGGCTGTGTGCCGCCGGGACGAGGCCGGGCTGTTCTTCGCTCCTTCGAAGGAGCCCACGGCTGCGCGGCTGTCGCGGGAAGAGGCCGCCAAGCGCGTCTGTGCGCGCTGCCCGGTCATGGTCGAGTGCCGCGAGCACGCCCTGCTCCAGCCCGAGCCGTACGGGGTGTGGGGCGGGCTGACCGCGGCCGAGCGCCGGGTCGTGCTGGCCCGCCGGCGGCGCCGCGAGGCGGAGCTCCAGCGCACCGTCCGGGTGGCCGCCGCCGGCTGACCGAGACCTGAGAAACCACGCGGCCGGGCCCCGCCGGGGAGGAGGGGCCCGTCCGCGAGCGCATGCCCGCTAGCGCGCGCGGTCGAAGTCGACCGCGGCGTAGGCGCGCAGCTTGGACAGCCGGTGGACCGAGTCGATCTGCCGGATGGTCCCCGACTTGGAGCGCATCACCAGCGACTGGGTGGTCGCGGTCTCCGCGCGGTACCGCACCCCGCGCAGCAGATCGCCGTCGGTGATGCCGGTGGCCACGAAGAACACGTTGTCGCCCCTGACCAGGTCGTCCGTCTCCAGCACCTGGTCGAGGTCATGGCCCGCGTCGATGGCGCGCTGCCGCTCCTCGTCGTCCTTGGGCCACAGCTGGGCCTGGATGGTGCCGCCCAGGCACTTGATCGCGCAGGCCGCGATGATGCCCTCCGGCGTACCGCCGATGCCGAGCAGCAGATCCGCGCCGGCGCCCTCGCGCGCGGCCATGATCGCGCCGGCCACGTCGCCGTCGGAGATGAACTTGATCCGGGCGCCCGCCTCCCGGATCTCCTTGACGATGTTCTCGTGCCGGGGCCGGTCGAGCACGACCACCGTGACGTCCTCGGGGCTGGACTTCTTCGCTTTCGCGATCCGGCGGATGTTGACGCCCACGGGCGCCGTGATGTCGACGAACTCGGCCGCCTCGGGGCCGGTGGCCAGCTTGTTCATGTAGAAGACCGCGGACGGGTCGAACATGGTGCCGCGCTCGGCGACCGCCAGGACGGACACCGCGTTCGCCATGCCCTTGGCGGTGAGCGTGGTGCCGTCCACCGGGTCCACGGCCACGTCGCACTCCGGGCCGGTCCCGTCGCCCACTCGCTCTCCGTTGAAGAGCATGGGCGCTTCGTCCTTCTCGCCTTCGCCGATCACCACGACACCGTTCATGGACACGGTGTGGACGAGGGAGCGCATTGCTTTGACGGCGGCTCCGTCGGCGCCGTTCTTGTCGCCGCGTCCCACCCAGCGGCCGGAGGCCATGGCGCCGGCCTCGGTGACCCGGACGAGTTCCAGGGCCAGGTTGCGGTCGGGCGCCTCGGGGCTGACTTCCAGCTGGGACGGGAGATGATGCTCGGTCATCGGATCGCACCTTTCTGTACGGCGACGGCCGGATGTGAGGGTGTTTTGTACTTGGTGCGGGAGCTGTGGACAGCCCCCCGAAAATCACAGTATCCGCTGATTGCGAATGTGAGCAGAGGGCCCCACGCATGAGCACGACTGTCATGAGGGACGATAGGGGGCGTGGCAGGTATGCGAGGCAAAGAGACGGTGCGGGACATGGTGCTGTCGCTGGCGGCGATAGGCGCCTTCGCGGCACTCATTTACGTCTTCGCCATTCCGCACGACGACAGCAAGAATCCGCTGAAGACGGTCGACTACAGGGTAGAGCTGATCACCGCCCGGCGCGCGGCGCCGTACCCGGTGGCCGCGCCGGAGCCCGGCAGCCTGCCCAAGGGCTGGCGCGCGACCTCGGTGACGTACGGGCCGGTGAAGCTCGCGCAGGCGGAGGGCGACACGGTCTGGCACCTCGGCTTCCTCACCCCGGACGAGGAGTACGTCGCGGTGGAGCAGAGCGACACCAAGGCGGGGCCGTTCATCGCTGACGTCACCCAGCGGGCGGCGAAGACGGACCGGACGGAGCGGATCGACGGCAAGGAGTGGGTCCGCTACGAGGGCGACAAGTACAACGCCCTGGTGCACGCGGAGCCGGGCGCGACCACGGTGGTCACCGGCACGGCGACGTTCGGGCAGCTGACGGAAATGGCCGCCGCGCTCAACTCGGCGAAGGGCTGAGCGCGGCGGCCGGGCGCGCCGCCCCGCGGGGGGACCGGGGCGGCGGCGGTGCCCCGCCGGGGGAAGCGGGGCGGTCCGGGGAGGTCACGCCGTGGTGACGACCTCGTCGTAGGAGAGGCGGGGGCCGCGCGGGAACGAGGCGTTGTCGCCCGGCTTGCCGATGTTGATGATCATCAGTGGGGTGTGGTCGTCGTCCAGGAACTCCTTGCGCACCCCGGCCGGGTCGAAGCCCGTCATCGGGCCGGCGGCCAGACCGGCGGCGCGGATGCCCAGGATGAAGTAGCCGGCCTGGAGCGAGGCGTTCATCGCCGCGGCCTGCTCACGGGCGGCGCGCTCGGCGAAGAAGAGGTCCTTGGCCTGCGGGAAGGCCGGGAAGAGGGTGGGGAGCTCCTCGTGGAACTCGTTGTCCGCGGCCAGGATCGCGACCAGCGGGGCGGTGGCGGTCTTGGCCCGGTTGCCCTCGGACATGTGCGGGACCAGGCGCTCACGGGCCTCGGCCGAGCGGACCAGCACGACGCGCAGGGGCGACTGGTTGAAGGCCGTGGGGGCGTACTTGATCAGGTCGTAGATCGCCTGGACCTGCTCGTCGGACACCGGCTCGTCGGTGAAGGTGTTGGCGGTGTGGGCCTCGCGGAAGAGGAGGTCCTGGGCGGTGGGGTCGAGGGCGAGAGACATGGTCGTGCGCAACCTTCTGCTTGCTGTGGGGGTGGTGCTTACGAAGCCCCACCATACGCGATTTAGGTTAACGTTCAACTAAATCGCGGGCGGGGTGCTCCGAATCACAGCGACTGATCGCGTCGGCTCGCCCGTCAGCCTTCGCCGTCCCCCTCGTCTCCGGCCCCGGCCCCGCCCTGGCCCGCGTCCGCCGTCTCGGCCAGCGCCGCGTCCAGCCGAGCGCGAGCGCCCTCCAGCCAGCGGCGGCAGACCTTCGCCAGCTCCTCGCCCCGCTCCCACAGGGCGAGCGACTCCTCCAAGGTCGTACCGCCGGCCTCCAGGCGGCGCACCACCTCGACCAGCTCGTCCCGCGCCTGCTCATATCCGAGCGTGGACGCCTCGGCCGCGCTCCCGGCGGCCTTCGTGGCCTTCTGATCCGTCTTCGCCATACCGCACAGCCTATTCAGGGGGGCTGACAACGGCGCGAACCGCGAACTCGCCCTCGGCGACCCGGGCCCGGAGCTCCTCGTCCGCGCTCACCTCGGCCGCGGCCCGCACCACCGACCCGTCCGCGTGCTGGAGCACCGCATAGCCGCGCCGCAGCGTCGCGGCGGGGGAGAGCGCCACCACCCGGGCGTGGGTGTGCGTCAGCTCCGACTCCGCCCGGTCCAGCAGATGCCCGAGGCAGCGCCGGCCGCGGTCCAGCAGCCCCGAGACCTGCTCGGCCCGCTCGTCCACCATGCGCTGCGGCCGGCGCAGGCACGGGCGCGCCAGGGCCGCCGCGAGCCCCCGCTCCTCCCGGTCCAGCAGCCCGCGCACGCTGCGCAGCCCGCGCTCGCGCAGCTGCTGGATCCGCACCAGCTCCTCGCCCACGTCCGGCACGATCTTCTTGGCCGCGTCGGTGGGCGTGGAGGCGCGCAGATCGGCGACCAGGTCCAGCAGCGGCGAGTCCGGCTCGTGACCGATCGCCGAGACCACCGGGGTGGCGCAGGCCGCCACGGCCCGCACCAGCTGCTCGTCGGAGAACGGCAGCAGATCCTCCACGCTGCCGCCGCCGCGCGCCACGATGATCACGTCCACCTCGGGCAGCGCGTCCAGCTCCTGGACCGCCTCGATCACCTGGGGGACGGCGTGGACGCCCTGCACGGCGACATTGCGCACCTCGAAGCGGACCGCGGGCCAGCGCAGCCGCGCGTTCTCCAGCACATCGCGCTCGGCCGCCGAGGCCCGCCCGCAGACCAGCCCTATCAGCTGCGGCAGAAAGGGCAGCGGCTTCTTGCGGTCGGCCGCGAACAGGCCCTCCGCCGCCAGCGACTTCTTCAGCAGCTCCAGCCGGGCCAGCAGCTCCCCGACCCCGACCGGCCGGATCTCGGTGGCCCGCAGGGACAGCTGGCCGCGCGGCGCGTACCACTCCGGCTTGGCGAGCACCACCACCCGCGCGCCCTCGGTGACCGTGTCCGCGACCTTGTCGAAGACGGCGCGGAAGCAGGTGACGGTGAGCGAGATGTCGTACGAGGGGTCGCGCAGGGTCAGAAACACCACCCCGGCGCCCGGGCGCCGGGACAGCTGGGTGATCTGCCCCTCGACCCACACCGCCCCGAGCCGGTCGATCCATCCCCCGATCAGCCGGGACACCTCGCCGACCGGGATCGGCGCCTCAGCGGATGTGTTGACAGCCATGTGCGGGAGCGTATCGGCCGCCGCCGACAATGACCCGGGTCCACGGCCCCCTACCATGGTGAACATGACCGCAACGACAGCCCGCCGGGTCCTGCTCGCGGCCCCCCGGGGCTACTGCGCCGGCGTGGACCGTGCCGTAATCGCCGTCGAGAAGGCCCTGGAGCAGTACGGGGCGCCGATCTACGTGCGCAAGGAGATCGTCCACAACAAGTACGTCGTGCAGACCCTCGAGAAGAAGGGCGCGATCTTCGTCGACGAGACGGAGGAGGTGCCCGAGGGGTCCATCGTGATCTTCTCGGCCCACGGCGTCGCGCCCGTCGTCCACGAGGAGGCGCGGCAGCGCCGGCTCGCCACCATCGACGCGACCTGCCCGCTGGTCACCAAGGTCCACAAGGAAGCGGTCCGGTTCGCCAAGGAGGACTACGACATCCTCCTGATCGGCCACGAGGGCCACGAGGAGGTCATCGGCACCAGCGGCGAGGCGCCCGACCACATCACCCTCGTCGACGGCCCGAAGGACGTGGAGAACGTCCAGGTCCGCGACGAGTCCAAGGTCGTCTGGCTGTCCCAGACCACGCTCTCCGTCGACGAGACGATGGAGACCGTGGACGCGCTCAAGCAGCGGTTCCCGGGGCTCGTCAGCCCGCCCAGCGACGACATCTGCTACGCCACGCAGAACCGCCAGATCGCGATCAAGCAGGTCGCCGCCGAGGCCGACCTGGTGATCGTCGTCGGCTCCAAGAACTCCTCCAACTCGGTGCGGCTGGTCGAGGTCGCCCTCGGCGCCGGCGCCAAGGACGGCCACCTGGTCGACTTCGCCGACGAGATCGACGAGGCATGGCTGGAGGGCGTGACGACGGTCGGCGTGACCTCGGGCGCCTCGGTGCCGGACGTGCTGGTCGAGGGCGTGCTGGAGTGGCTGGCCGAGCGCGGCTTCGGGGATGTCGAGGTCGTCCAGCCGATGCGGGAGAGCCTGACCTTCTCGCTGCCCAAGGAGCTGCGCCGCGACCTGAGGTCCGAGGCCGCGGCCGCGACGGCCGACGCCACCCCGGCCGCCCCCTCCCGGGACGCGTGAGCGGCCCATCCGGCGGCTCCACCCTCTAGCCTTCTGACCATGCAATCGACGCACTCCGCACCGCAGTCGCAGCCCGAGCCCGCAGACTCCGCCGCCCGGCCGGAGGGTTCCGGCCACCTCACGGGCCATGTCCTGGGCGTGGACATCGGGGGCTCGGGCATCAAGGGCGCCCCGGTGGACCTGGTGCGCGGGGACCTGGCCGAGGAGCGCTTCAAGGTCCTGACCCCGCAGCCGTCCACGCCCGACGCGGTCGCCGACCGGGTCCGGGAGGTCGTCGACTCCTTCAACTGGAGCGGGCGGCCGGTCGGGGTGACCTTCCCGGGCGTGGTGACCGGCGGTACGACGCGCACCGCCGCGAACGTCGACAAGAGCTGGATCGACGTCGACACGGCGGCGCTGCTCGGCGAGCGGCTCGGGTGTCCGGTGACGGTCCTCAACGACGCGGACGCGGCCGGCGTCGCGGAGATGACCTTCGGCGCCGGGCGCGACCGTACGGGCACGGTCATCCTGCTCACCTTCGGGACCGGCATCGGCAGCGCGGTCTTCACCGGCGGGCGCCTGGTGCCCAACACCGAGCTGGGCCATCTGGAGCTGAGCGGCCACGAGGCGGAGAAGCGGGCCTCGACCAAGGTCAAGGACGACCACGGCCTGACCTGGCACCAGTGGGCGCACCGGGTGCAGAAGTACCTGGAGCACGTGGAGATGCTGTTCTCGCCCGAGCTGTTTGTGATCGGCGGCGGGGTGAGCCGCAAGTCGGAGAAGTTCCTGCCGCTGATCGAGGGGATCAAGGCCGAGATCGTGCCTGCGCAGCTTCAGAACAACGCGGGGATCGTGGGGGCCGCGATGGCCGCCCGGGCCGCGACGGCCGGTCCGGCCGGTCCGGCCGGGGATCCCGGCTCCGCTGCCGCTCCCACTGATGCCGCTGGTTCCGCCGGCTGACCATCGCGCCCTTGCGCGCCAGGACGATCAGCGAGGCCAGCAGGGTTCCGGCGTAGAGCCAGCCGGCGTTCAGCGCCAGTGAGGTGAAGACGCCCATCGCCTGCCCGGCCAGGCCGTCCGACCCGTCGTTGATCGGCACCAGCCCGAACGTGAACGCGATCGGCGCCCCGACCGGCGCCGCCGCGAGGTCCGCCGGGCGCACCCACAGCCCGCACGCCGCGCTCACCAGCAGGAAGACCGTGCCGTAGGCGGTGGTGGAGGCGGAGAACAGCAGCGTGTCCAGGCACCCGAAGGTCAGCAGGGCGACGGTGGCCAGCAGACCCGCGCCGAAGCCGGTCAGGCGCGGGGTGGGATAGCGCAGCCCGGCCACCGCGCGCCGCACGGCCGGCCCCACGCCCGGCCCGCGCCGCCGCGGCGCGGCGGCGGCGGACGACGGCGGCACGCGCCGCTTCGCCTCGCCCGCCTCGCCCGCCCCGCCTCTGCGCCGGTCCCTGCCCGCGTTCCTGTCGTCCGCGTCGTCGTCCGCCGCGGGGCGGGGCGGCGGGGCGGCGTAAGAGCGGCGCGGCGTACGGGTGCTGTATGGCTCCACCCGACCAACGTAGGTCGAGGGGCGGCGGGAATCCGGCGTTGGACACGCCCTTCGCAGGACCTTGGCAGTGTGTTCGACCGATTGTCGGTCCGGCCGGGTGACACGGGGCGGCCCCGTAGACTGGTGCATCGGCCCCGCAGCGGGCCTCGTCCCTGTCGTCACATTCTCGCTACGGGAAGTTACGGGAAGTCGCCAACGTGTCGCTCACGATCGGAATCGTCGGTCTGCCGAATGTCGGCAAGTCGACCCTGTTCAACGCCCTGACCAAGAACGACGTGCTGGCGGCCAACTACCCGTTCGCCACCATCGAGCCCAATGTCGGCGTCGTCGGCGTCCCCGACCCCCGCCTCGACACCCTCTCCGGGATCTTCGGCTCGGCCCGCAAGCTCCCCGCCACGGTCGACTTCGTCGACATCGCGGGCATCGTCAAGGGCGCCTCCGAGGGCGAGGGCCTGGGCAACAAGTTCCTGGCGAACATCCGCGAGTCCGACGCGATCTGCCAGGTCATCCGCGCCTTCAAGGACGAGAACGTCGTCCACGTCGACGGCAAGGTCTCGCCCAAGGACGACATCGAGACGATCAACACCGAGCTGATCCTGGCCGACCTCCAGACCATCGAGAAGGTGCTGCCGCGCCTGGTCAAGGAGTCGCGGATCCAGAAGGACAAGCAGGCCCAGGTCAAGGCCGTCGAGGAGGCCAAGGACATCCTCGAGGAGGGCCGCACCCTCTTCTCCGCCGGCATCGTCCAGGGCACCGAGCGCGCCGCCGTCCTCCACGAGCTGCACCTGCTCACCACCAAGCCCTTCCTCTACGTCTTCAACGTCGACGAGGACGAGCTCACCGACGACGCCTTCAAGGAAGAGCAGCGCGCCCTCGTCGCCCCCGCCGAGGCGATCTTCCTCAACGCCAAGCTGGAGGCCGACCTCGCCGAGCTCGACGACGAGGAGGCCCTCGAGCTCCTCCAGTCCGTGGGCCAGGACGAACCCGGCCTCGCCACCCTCGCCCGCGTCGGCTTCGACACCCTCGGCCTCCAGACCTACCTCACGGCCGGCCCCAAGGAGTCCCGCGCCTGGACCATCAAGAAGGGCGCGACCGCCCCGGAGGCGGCCGGTGTGATCCACACCGACTTCCAGAAGGGCTTCATCAAGGCCGAGGTCATCTCCTTCGAGGACCTGGTCGCCACGGGCTCGGTCGCCGAGGCCCGCGCGGCGGGGAAGGCCCGGATGGAGGGCAAGGAGTATGTGATGCGGGACGGGGATGTGGTGGAGTTCCGCTTCAACGTGTGACGGGTCACGTAGCACGGGACTCCTGATCTAGCAAACGTGCAGGTCAGAGGGGGTTGGTTCCTTCGGGAGTCGGCCCCCATTTCATTCCCGTGCTGACTTGGCGCTGACCTGGAAGCACCGCCCATCACCCCTCCGCATCCCTCCCGTGCTGGTTTGGTGCTGACTTTTGCGGGCCGGTTCGGGAGCTCTGTTCTGACGACCCGTCGGGGGGTTGTGGGACTTCCGAACCATCTCTCATCCGCCCGGAGTACGAGTTCCAAGATCCAGAAGATACCTCTCTCTGTCGAACAAAAGTTCAATGTTCTATTGAATCGGAATCAATGGTTCCAACCCTCGGGGGGGGGGGTACCTGCCGTGCCCGTCTGTCGTACGACTGTTTCCCGTGTGCTCGCCCTCCCTGCGAGAGGCGAGCTCCAGAGGAAAACTGCGATACTCGGGTACGGACTCCTCGCATCAGTCATCGCCTACACAGGGACCCTCAGCCTCTCGCAGACGTCGCACGCACCGACCGCCAAGAGCCGTCCGGCCACCGCTGCGCCCGACGTGGACCCGGAACGGGGCGATGTGTACCGCAGTGAGCCAGAGACGGGCTACGTGCCCACCTACTTCGACGGCAGGGGCGGCATCGCGGGTGTTCCGCTCACCGAAGAGCAGCGCCAGGCGATCATGAAGGAAGCCATCCGCCGGGGCCTGTCCAAGGAGGACGCTCACGCCCTGGCGTACGGGGAGAACGACGAGTTCACCAAGCCCGCACAGCCCGTCAAGCCCGATGCAGTCGAGAAGGGAGGCGGGGGTACGGAGATCTTGGCTAGCGGTCCGCTGTACCGCGAGGTGGCGCCATCTGAGGAACGCAAACCAGCCGACTCCGACCGTCAAGCTGGGCGAAACGCCCCTTCCGTGCGCGAGCATCATGGCAAGAAGTCCGAAGACCCTGCACAGGACACCGGGAAGGAAGGCGAGGAACCGAAGGGCACGCTGGGCAAGCTCGGCGATACCGTTCGCGAGGCCGTCCCCGATCCAGTAGAGGATCTGGTGGACACGCTAATGCCGTTCAGGAGCTACATGGTGGTGATCAGCCAGCCTGGCACGGTTCCAACGTTCGACGTGTCCGAGCCGGACGTCGAGGGCGTGGTGACGGTTACGGCTGAGTCGCAGGTCACCGACACCATGACCGTCACGGTCGAGGTGACTGCACCGGTTGAGGCGACACCGGACGCTCCACCGTGCGTTGTTTCTGTGACGGTGACGGACCCGCAGACGGATGAAGTGATGGTGCCGACGGACACCGAAACCGTGGATTCCGCAGGAGAAGTGCCGAGGGTCGCGATCGGCGAGGTGGTTGAGGCGGTCGTTTCTGCGGCAGAGGGGGACAGCTCCCTCGGCGCCGGCGAGGGTCGAGGGTGAGACGGCACGGCTGAGGCGTTTGTGCCGGTCGAGTGGCGAACCAGCCTTCGGTGTCAGTGCGCCCCGGTACGCTTCTCAAGTCACCACAGTTGGAGGAAAAGACATGGGCACCTCGGGGCGTCTCAGCCTGTCTTGGATCAATAAGGACAGGTCGCTCATCAGCGCTCAGGATGGCGGCTACGAGTGGGTCGATCGGGATGACTTCCGGGTGACCGAGACACGTCTCCTCCGCGATGTCGCGACGGTAGGAGAGGTGCATGACGACCTCAAGCGCGCCGAAGACAACCTGCTGATTGCGGGGGACAGCGGGGATGCGCTCAGGGCTCTCACGAGACTCCCGGAGTTTGCGCAGAAGTATCGCGGTAAGGTCAAGCTCGCATATATCGACCCTCCCTTTAATACGGGGCAAGCCTTCGACCACTATGACGATGGCGTGGAGCACTCGGTCTGGCTCACAATGATTCGTGATCGACTGCTGCTCATTCGTGATCTTCTTGCGGATGATGGAACCGTGTGGGTGCATCTCGACGACTCGGAAATGGCGTACTGCAAGGTACTTCTGGATGAGGTCTTCGGGCGGTCAAATTTCGTCGCAACGGTTGTGTGGGAAACCGATGCGGGTAGAAGGAATGACACTGCAATCAGCACGGTGCAGGACTACATTCTGGTATTTGCAAAGAACTGGAATGCGTGGCGCCCCACCAGAAACCTCCTCCCGCGCACTGCTGATCAGGAAAAGCGATACAAGAATCCCGATGGTGATCCCCGAGGGCCGTGGCTCCAGGGGGCGGACAGCACGGCAAAATCCGGCTCGGACGCCATGCGATATCCGGTCACGCTACCTTCGGGCCGTGTCGTAACGCCCCCGAGTGGTGTCTACTGGCGTTTCTCTAAAGCGAACTTTGAACTTGCGCTTCATGAAGGCCGCGTTTACTTCGGCAAAGATGGCGACAGGATGCCCATCGTCAAGAGGTATCTCACCGAAGTTCAAGGAGGTGTTGTTCCTCGGACGTGGTGGCCGGCCGCAGAGGTCGGGAGCAACATGGGTGCGAAGCGCGACCATTTCCGAAAGATGTTCCCCGACGTTCCCGCCTTCGCTACGCCGAAGCCCGAAGGTCTCATGGAGCGCGTAATCACCATCGCATCCAATCCGGGCGACATTGTGCTCGACTGTTTTGGTGGGTCGGGAACTACGGCTGCGGTCGCACACAAGATGGGTAGGCGCTGGGTCACTGTCGAGCGAGAGCGTGCCACTATCGAGACCTTTGTGCGACCTCGCCTTGAGATGGTCGTAAATGGAGAAGAGCCCGGCGGTGTTACCGCTGCCGTTGGCTGGGAAAAAGGCGGCGGCTTCCGCCAGCTGGAAGTTTCTCCGTCCATGTATGAACGCCTGGGCAACCGGCTCCTCCTCGCGCCTTGGGTGACCGGCGACGACTTTGCCGAAGCCGCCTGTGCGCAGATCCCCGGTTTCGAATTGGAACCAGACCCTGAGCCACCGTTCGTCGGTCGCAAGGGGCGTCAACGACTTGCGGTTGTTGACGGGTTGGTCTCTGAGAGCACGGTTCAGTCAATCGTTGACGGGCTGAATGACGACGAGCGAGTTCTCATTGTGGCCAAGAGCTACCTTCGTGAGGCGGCCAGCCTTCTCGCCAACCTCAGCCCAGGCTCGCGGATCAAGAAGGCTCCCCAGGACCTGTTGGACATGAAGGGACGTGTGCTGCGTTGAGTTGGATCACGTACGACCAGGCGGCGATCGAGGGCCTGGCGACCCGTATGGAATTGCGGGACCCCAACCGGCGTGCGGTGTCCAAGGCCGTCGAGGAGATTCAGTCCGGGGACGGACGCGAGATCGTCTGTGACCTCGCTACCGGTGTAGGCAAGACCTACATCCTCCGGGCTTTGATCGACTACCTTGCCGAGCAGGGTGTGCGCAACATCCTGATTGTCACTCCTGGCAAGACGATCCAGAAGAAGACGGTAGCCAACTTCGATCCTGGCCATCCCAAGTTCGTTCCAGGAGCGGAATACGAGCCGCTCGTCATCCATCCGGAAAACTATGCTGGTGGCCGCGTCGGCGACGCGCTACACGATCCGGATGCACTGAAGGTCTTCATCTTCAACGTGCAGTTGCTGACGAAGCCAACCGCGAAGACCTCTCGCGCTGCCCACTTGACCGATGAGTTCATCGGGACTGCGCTGTACGACCACCTGCGCGAGGCTGATGACTTGGTCATCATCGCCGATGAGCATCACGTGTACCGGAGCGAGGCGAAGAAGTTCCACGAAGCAGTTCGGGATCTTGAACCTCGCGCACTTGTCGGTCTGACGGCAACCCCTGATGAGGCCGACCGCAAGGTTCCCGGCCGGGTGGTGTTCCAGTACTCGCTTGCGGAAGCCATCGCGGATGGGCTGGTGAAGATCCCGGTCATCGTCTACCGGGAGGACGGCCATACGGACATCGCCACTCAGCTCGCTGATGCCTGTCAGCTGCGCCGGGTGAAGGAGGAGACGACTCGGGATTGGGCCGAGCAGAACGGGCGTCCCATGGTCAATCCCGTTCTCTTCGTGGTGTGCCAGAGCGTCGCAGAGGCTACGGAAGTAGCCGACATGCTGGCTGGCCCGGGGTTCATCGGCGAGGCCGGGGCGGTCTTGCAGATCACCTCGGGGAGCAAGGAGGACGCGCTCGAAGCCCTTGCCGGCATCGAGGACTCAGATTCCCCGGTTCGGGCCGTGGTGTCGGTCAACATGCTCAAGGAGGGTTGGGACGTCAAGAACATCAGCGTGATCGTCGCGCTGCGTACTCTTGCCTCTGAGACCCTCACCGAACAGATCCTGGGCCGCGGTCTTCGCCTGCCCTACGGGAAGCGCGTTGGCTTCTCGATGGTCGACACCGTCGACATCATCGCGCACGACTCGTACCGAAAACTGCTGGCAGCGAAGGAAGCCCTTCTGGAGCACGTCCTTCCTCAGAAGGGTCAACAGGGCGCCGCCCCGGTGTCCAAGCCTGGTGGCACAAGCTCTCTGCCGGCGTATAGCGAGGTGGAGACTCAGGGGATGCTGGTCTTCACCGCCGAGGCGCCTGTCAGGGACGGCGGTTTCGACACAGAGACGTCCGAGACTGCCTTCATCGGCATGGCGGACATGGAGCACCGGCTTGCCGAGGCCGGGGTCGAGAAGGCGCAGATCCCGCAGGTCATGAGGCCTGCCGAGGGGGCGCCGCCCATTACGTTCCCCAGCAAGCGGCTGCTGGAGAAGCCGGACACGTACAGTCTGTCCTTCGTGAACCCTGGCGCCGTCGCGAACATGGGGAAGCGCTTCAAGGACGTGATAGAAGTCGACCTGAAGAAGGTCGCTTTGAACGCCACCCGAGGACTGGACGGCCAGGTTTCTGGAATCCAAGAGCAGGTGCTGAAGTCCGAGGTCGCGACCCAGCGGAGCTGGCCGATCGCGAAAGTCAGGGAGGACCTTGAAGAACGGATTCTCAACCTGCCGCAGTTGAAGCTCACAACCGATGAGGTCGAGGCCGCGCAGAAGATCGTTCACACGTTCCTGAGTGCGGCGATCGAGGGTGCGGCGATTGAGATCGACGCGGAGGACAACACGCCCTGGGAGGAAGCCCGGGCAGATCTCGCACTGTCGCAGTTGGAGAATCTGGTGGTCTCCAGCTTCAAGCAGAAGCTCGCGACGACCGAGCACGAGTTCGTCACGGTCACCATTCCGCCTCCGGTTCAGCCGATGCCGCGGCCGACGATGTCGAAGATGCAGATCGCCGGCAAGGTGATCCGAGGCACGGGTTACACGGACTGGACCAGTTCCATTCTTCCTGTCGTGCACTTCGACGCACTGTCCACCGAGGTCAAGCTCGCCAACCTGATGGACGACAGCTCCAAGGTTGAGTGGTGGCTGCGACTCGAATCGCGTAGCGGTACGTACATCCAGCTCGACAACGGGGCGCGCTACTACCCGGACTTCATCGCCATAGACAAAGACGGTGTGCACTGGCTTGTCGAGGGTAAGTCCAACGCCGAGGCATCCAGCGAGTCGGTCCTTGCAAAGAAGGCCGCCGCTGAGTCGTGGGCGAAGGAAGTGACCGAACTTGGTCAGTTCGGGACTTGGAAGTACCTGTTCGCCACCGAGGAACATCTGAGTCAGTCGAACAGCTGGGACACCCTGCTGACCGTCACTGGTGCCCGAGGGTAGAAATCGGAAGATGGCGGAGGAGCCCCCGCCGTTCAGACTGGGGCTCCTCCGTGGCGGCTATCGACGGGTGATCTCCTGCTCGATGGTGGTGGCAATGGTCGGCCAAGGGACAGCAAGCGCCGCAATCGTCGTCCAGTACTGGTGCGTTGATCGAACTGCGGCGCTTACTCCGAGGCGGATCGATTCGGGCGTGAGCGTGCCAAGGACTCGCCGGGTTGCTCCGCCCGCGCCCCGTGCCGCAGGCATGATGCCGTTGCCGATCAGAAGCGTCGCTGTGCGGAGTGCGTCCAAGGTGGAAGGAGAGGCCGCTCCAGCGAGAGGCCCGAAGATCAGTTCGTTCCAACTTTGCAGGGTCCGGGCCCAGGCCAAGCGTTCGAGGCTAGCGCCGAGGTCGACCGCCATGCATTGTGGATTGTCCGCGTTCCACAGGAGAACAATGTCGCCTAGCGTGAGGTCCAAGTGCCGAAACCGCAGGGTGATTCCCTGGACTTGGCGGCGTTGCCACACCATGACCCGGCCGTAGATGCTTATGTGCCGGGCATGGAAGCCGAGTTGGGAGAGTATGGAGAGCCAGCCGTCGAGTATCGCCCCATATTCCTCGATGTCGTCGATGGGCTGGACACAGGAGACATTGACGAAAGAGGTCAGAAACCCGTCACGCAGTTCTCCGGAGTCGGTGCGTTGGCCGGTGAATCGCACTACAGGTTGAGGGATGAAGCCCCGGCGGTAGGTTCCTGAGCAGCCGTCCTTGTGAGAAGTGGATCGAGGGCCTGGACAGCCGAGATGGTCAGTTCGGTCTCGCGCCCTGGGACGGGATCTTCGCGGCCGTCCTGGCTGACGCCGACGCGGAAGGCCGGATCGACTGGTCGATGGTGAGCGTCGATTCGACCTCCTGCCGGGCCCATCAGCACGCCGCCGGGGCTCGTAGGAAACCGCCACGCGTGCCGGGGGAAGACGCCCGCCTCGGAGGCACCGCCCCGACGAGGGACTCGGACGCTCCCGGGGCGGCCTGACCTGCAAGATCCACCTGGCCGGTGAGGGTGGACGCCGCCCCATGGCCCTGCTGATCACTCCGGGCCAGTGGGGCGACGCTCCGCAGCTCATTCCGGTCATGGAACGCATCCGTGTTGGCCGCCCCGGTGGCGGACGCCCTCGCACGCGGCCCGACCATCTCGGCGGCGACAAGGCGTACTCCTCCCACCGCAACCGCCGCTACCTGCGACGACGCCAGATCAAGCACACCATCCCCGAACCGAAGAACCAGCGGGCCAACCGCCAACGAAGGGGCAGCAAGGGCGGCCGACCTGTCGGCTTCGACAAGACGATCTGCAAGCGACGGAACGAAGTCGAGCGGACGATCAACGGGTTGAAGAACTCCTGGGCCGTGGCCACGAGGTTCGACAAGCGCGGCTACATCTTCCACGGCACCGTCACCGTCGCGTCGATCCGACTCTGGCTCCGCCCGTGATCTCCGCCGGATCTAGTCGCCGGTCGTGCCGTCGAGCATCTCGCGCAGGATGTCCAGGTGGCCGTTGTGGCGGGCCGTCTCCTCGGTGAGATGGAGGAGGATCCAGCGCAGGTCGACGTGGAGGCCGTTGCGGACGGTTCGCTGGGCATGCTTGTCCAGGCCGTTCCCGGCGACCAGTTCGCGGTAGTAGGCGCTCTGTTCGGCGTATTCGTCGAGCAACTGCGTGAGCGGGAAGTCGACGGCGATACGCATCTCGCGGTCGGGGTCCTCCTCGGTCCAGGGGCCCCGGTCTTCCTCGCCGAGGAAGACCACTTGGAACCAGTAGTACTCGACCCAGCGGAGGTGGTTGATCACTCCGCTCATGGTCATCAGCGGTGAGCCCGGCAGGAGCGCCTTGCGTGCGTTCTCCGCAGAGACGCCATCGCACTTGGCGCGGGCGGTGTCACGCGCGTAGTCGAGAAACGTGGTGAGCTGGGTGCGCTCGTCCCACGCGGGAGGCGTGTCATCGATTCTGGTCATCGCGCGAAGCGTCCCCGACCACCGCGACCGATGTCCAGGTATTTATCGACGGACCCAACCTGCTCCACCCAACTCCTTGTCCGGCGGGTCGCTACAGCGATCCAGCGCCGGTGGGCCGCCCGACATGATCCGCCGTACAGGCCCTAGTGTGATGCGCCGGAAATCGCGGGCTTAAGTCTGTAGGCTGTTTTCATGTCCCGGGGTCCTCGTGCCGTCGAGGTTGTGCTGTCCGATGATG